>JANNDA010001259.1:0-14801 GCA_031387195.1 Planctomyces sp.
ACAAGCCGCTCATGCCGCACGAGCGAGCCGACTAAAAACAGTCCTGGCGCGATCGTCGATTCATCGACCGAATTGAGCAGCGGGAAGTCGTCCTCACGGCGGATGCAATTGTCCGTTCCTTCAATCGCTTCGACAGCGATGACCGCCGAATCGCTGATGACCACCGACTGGCCAATGTCCAGCCGACCCATTTCCTTGGCCATTTCCCAGCCGAAGCGGATGTCATTCCACTGTGACGACGAGGGCTTGCGCTGAGTGAGAAATCCGTGTTTCACGAGTAACTCCGGGCAAAACTTGAGGGCCGATTCAAAGTGGATATTGTCACGCTCAAACTCTTTGATGACCGCCAGCAACAGCGTGTCATCTTTTGCATTGGCCAGATAATTGAACGCCAAATGAATCGCGCGCCAGTCGGGCATCAGCTTGACCCACCGCCAGCGTTCAAACAGTGCGGTCTTCTCGATCTTGCCGGCCATGACGACCGTATCGATCTTTGCTCGCTTGAAGAGACGAATGGCTCGACCGATCTTCGCCAGTGGCGTGTACTCGAAACCGTCGCAGAGTTCGCGTAGCTCTTCCGGCACCAGTCCTTCAATGCCCACGCAATGCACCGAATGCCCGGCTCGCCGAGCAGCTTCGGCAAACGCGATCGGAAAACGCCCCGCGCCGGCCAACAACCCGACTCGCTGACCGGTGGGTATTCCGGTCAGACGAATGGTTGCGGGCGAGGTAATGGCTGAGTTGTGCGGCATAGCGAGTGACGTCAGGTCAGAGATTAGGCGGCTTCGGCGATTGGGTCAGCGAAATGCTCGCGCAGCTCGGACAGTTGCTGGGTCAGGTCGGCGACCTGCTTTTCCAACGTCCGAATTTGCTTCCGCATCTCCGGAGTTTTTTGTGTCGCCATCAGGATCTTGAATTGTTCTTCGATCGGCCCGGAGGGAGCGCCGATTTGCGTTTCGCCTTCGGGGATGTCTTTGTGGACTCCCGATTTCGCGGCGATCGTGCAGCCGGTGCCGAGATGCAGGTGATCGGCAATGCCAACCTGTCCGGCACAGCGGACGTAATCTCCGGTCGTCACCGATCCCGCGAGACCGACCTGCGACACCAGCGCGTTGTGCTTTCCCAGTTCGCAGTTGTGAGCAATCATGACGAGGTTATCGAGCTTGGTTCCTTCGCCGATGACCGTCGCTCCGATCATGCCGCGATCGACCGTCGTGCAGGCTCCGATCTCCACGTCGTCGTCGATTCGCACCGTTCCCAATTGCGGGATCTTCGTGAAGCGACCTTGCTCGAAGCGGTATCCGAAGCCATCCGCTCCCAGCACGGCGTTCGCATGAATGATGATCCGATTGCCGAGCGTGATTTCCGGATACAGCACGGCGTGAGCATGAATCGTGGTCTGATCACCGACGCGACAACCGGCTCCAATGACTGCTCCGGGATGAATGTCACAATCACGGCCGATGACCGCGTCTTCGCCGACGAAAGCTCCGGGATAGACATTCGTATTTTCGCCGATCGTGGCTGACGGAGCGACATACGCTTGAGGCGAGATACCCATCTGTGGCCGCAGTCGTTGCGGGCGAAAGAACTGCATCGTCTCAATGAAAGCCGCCTGCGGGTCGTCAACGATGATAAACGTGACGGCTTGCAAGCCCATCAACTGCTTGGCTGCTGGCAACCGTTCGGCATTGATCAACACGACGCCTGCCTGGCACTGATTCAGCTTTCGTAAATTGAGGTCATCGCCGACGAACGTCACCTCGTCCCGCCCGGCCTTCGCCAGTCCCTGAGCATCGACGATCTCAAGCTCTCGTTCGCCGATCACTTCCCCATTCAATCGACTTGCCAATTGACTCACGGTGATCGTCATGTGGAATCCTTTCCGAAACAATCGTCTTGCGGAAACGGTGGTGGCTGAATCCATTCTGCCCAACTAAGCTCACTCCAACGTCGGCGGAGTATTTCCAGCGGCGGGTTCTACCCCAAAGATTTTTTTTCAGGCAAGACCGGTTCATGCCGTTGTTTGATTCTGATTTTTTGAAGAAGCTCGAATACCTCTCGCTGGTCTCGAAGCGGCTGTTTCGCGGCTCGTTATTGGCTCAACGGCGGACGATGCAGATGGGCGGCGGGATCGAGTTCGCCGATCACCGCGACTACTCGCACGGCGACGATTTTCGATATCTCGACTGGAACGTCTTCGCGCGGCACGGCGAAATGCTGCTGAAACGGTTTCAAGAAGAAGAGGACTTGCACGTTTACCTGTTGTTGGATTGCTCGCGGAGCATGGCCGTCGGTACGCCGCCGAAGTTTGATCTCGCTCGGCAACTCGTCGCGGCACTGGCCTACATTGCACTCGCCGACCTCGACCGCGTTGCCGTGGTCGCCTTTGGAAATGACATCCTCGCGGACTTTCCGCTAACACGCGGCAAGGACCGCATCTTGTCGCTGCTGCGATTTCTCGAAGAGCTTGAGCCGCAAGAAGGGGGCACTGATTTGGCGCGCGTCTTCAAAGGGTTCACGCAGCGACCGCAACGCAAAGGTTTGGCGGTCGTCGTCAGTGACCTTTATGACCCTCAAGGTTACGAACGCGGACTCGATCTGCTGCGGTATCGCAATTACGAGGTCCACGCCGTCCAGCTCTTCGACCGCTTGGAAGCCGATCCGAATTTGCTCGGCGAACTGGAATTGGTCGATCTCGAAACTGACTCCAGCCAGAAAGTGACCATCACGGAAAACGCTCTGAAAAAGTACCGGACACTGTTTGAGGAATTTCAGGAGTCACTTCGCCGCTACAGCCGCAAGTACGGCGTCGGCTGCACGCAGTCGCAGGCCGACCTTCCCTTCGAGGAATTGATCCTCGGCATGATGCGCCGAGCGGGTGCGGTTGGCTGAGATCTTGGAAGCATCAGTCATGGCCGATACGATCCCCGACCGATCTCAGAGCATGAGCTATGAACTTCTCGCAACAGAAAGTTTCACTGATGTTGACGCTTCTCGGACAATCAGACGACCAACAGTTCTGTGACGGAATGTCTCGCCGCAATTTCTTGCGGATCGGCGGACTGGGCTGGGGTGGCTTGTCGCTGGCTCAATTGCTGGCGTCGGATGCGCGGGCTGCGTCTGCCACGAAGAGGCCGAAATCGGTCATCATGATCTACTTGGTCGGAGGGCCTCCGCACCAAGATCTGTTTGACCTGAAGCCGCTTGCTCCGTCGGAAATCGCCGGCCCTTGGAAGCCAATCGCGACGAATGTGAACGGTATTGAGGTCTGCGAATTGCTCCCGCAGATTGCCGGAATGATGGACCAGTTCGTACCGATCCGGTCGCTTGTGGGGGCTCAAGCGGACCACGATGCGACACAATGTTTCACCGGCCGACCGCCACGCGGAGCCGGTGTGCCAACGGGAGGTTGGCCGCAGTTTGGATCGGCGGTCTCCAAGGTGAAGGGACCGACCGATCCCGCGACGCCGCCGTATGTCAGTCTGTGCTACACCTGCTCTCACGGGCCGTACAACGAGCCGGGGCCGGGGTTCTTGGGAGTCGGACAATCGGGCTTTCGACCGCTCGGACAGACGCGCGACGACATGGTGCTCAACGGTGTGACACCGGAACGGCTCGGCGATCGCAAGTCGCTGTTAGCGAGCGTAGACCGCTTTCGCCGCTCGGCTGATGCGAAGGGGATGATGGACGGGATCGACATCTTCACACAGCAGGCGATGGATTTGTTGACGTCGTCTCGCTTGGCGGAAGCACTCGACCTGTCGAAAGAAGACCCGCGCATCGTGGCGAAATACGGCACGGGCAACACGAAGGACTTCATCGACGGCAACGGAGCCCCGCGAGTGCCGCAGAGTCTGTTGATGGCGCGGCGATTGATCGAAGCGGGGGTGCGAGTCGTCACGCTCAACTACAGCAAGTGGGATTGGCACGGCGGCTCGTACAACACGATCTTCAATCGCGAGAAAGAAGATTTTCCAATCTTCGACAACGCGGTGGCGACGCTGGTTGACGATCTGAAAGTGCGCGGCTTGCTCGATGACACACTGGTCTTGGTGTGGGGCGAGTTCGGTCGCACTCCGGTGATCAGCAAACAAGTCGGTCGCGATCATTGGCCGCGCGTCGCCTGTGCGTTGCTGGCGGGCGGTGGTATCAAAGCGGGACAAGTTATCGGCTCAACTGATCGTATCGCCGGTGAAGCCGTCGATCGGCCAGTTTCGTTCCAAGAGGTCTTCGCCACGCTGTATCAGCATCTGGGCATCGACGCGGCCAACACGACGATTCTGGATCATCAAGGCCGCCCGCAGTATCTGGTCGATGCGGACACGAAGCCGATTCACGAGTTGGTTTGATTGTTTCACCGCACACCGCAGGCACGCGCGATGGCCTCATGTTCGCGGCTTCCCTGATGAAAACGCGCACGCCTCCGGCTTGCGGTGAAACGAGTCTTGGTCAACCATGCCAACAACATGGATGACGATCGCGACGAATTGTTGTTTACTCTACTCGAACGGCTGATCGCCTCGTCGCGCGACGGTCGGATGCCCGACTTCGCTGCCGTCACACGCGAGCATCCGTCACTCGAAACCGAGTTGCGCGAACTGTGGGCGACGGCGATGATCGCCGAAGATTTTGGGAGCGACAGTCGTCACTCAGGCGGCTGGCCTGAGTCGCAGTTTGGCGAGGAAGAAGAAACGCACACGCGAGCCGCGTATGCCACGGCGCGTCGCATCGGCGATTTTGAATTGCACGAAGAACTCGGCCGCGGCGGCATGGGAGTCGTCTATCGTGCGACACAAATCAGCCTGAACCGAGCCGTCGCACTCAAGATGATCTTGCCCGGTCGATTAGCCTCCGCAACGGACCTCTCTCGCTTTCGAGCCGAAGCCGAAGCCGCAGCGAAGCTCAAGCATCCGCATGTTGTCTCGGTGCATGAAGTCGGCGAACTGGACGGCCAGCCGTTCTTCATCATGCCACTGATCGAAGGCTCGACGCTGGCGAAGCGACTGGCCGACGGCCCACTGGCTGCGCGAGAGGCGGCCGAGTTACTTGTTCCCATTTGCCGAGCCGTCGCTGCTGCGCATCGACACGGCATTCTGCATCGCGACCTCAATCCGTCGAACATCCTGATCGACCTCGAAGGCAGCCCATACGTCACCGACTTCGGACTCGCGAAACGACTCGTGGGGCACGTTTCCAACGTGCCCGAATCGAAGCACGTTGAAAACGTGCTCCACGGCGAACAGCTCACTCAACTCACTGCGACCGGCGCGATCCTCGGCACACCGAGCTACATGGCTCCCGAACAAGCCGCTGGCCAACGCGGTGAAGTTGGCCCGGCCAGCGATGTCTACAGCCTCGGAGCAATCCTGTTCGCGATGCTCACCGGCCGGCCGCCGTTTCAAGCGGCCTCGCCGGTGGACACCATCTTGCAGGTACTCGAACAAGACCCAATCCCGCCGCGCGTGCTCAATCCCAACGCCGACTCAGACCTCGAACTCATCGCGCTGAAGTGCCTGCAAAAGCCGAGCGACTTGCGCTTCGCGACCGATGATGCGCTGGCCGACGATCTGCAAGCCTTCTTGAATCACGAGCCGATCTCCGCGCGATCGGGACACTTCTCACAAATCCTCAGCCGAGCGTTTCGCGAGACGCATCACGCGGTCGTCTTGCAGAACTGGGGATTGCTCTGGATGTGGCATGCCGCCGTCGTGTTCGCGATGAGCGTCCTGACCAACGTGCTGCTGCTGTGCGATGTGAAATCGCGTTGGGTGTATCCCGGCCTGTGGGTCGTGCTGCTGGGCATCTGGGCCGCGTGCTTCTGGAACCTGCGTCGCAGAGCCGGCCCGATCACTTTCGTCGAACGCCAAATCGCTCACACGTGGGCCGGCAGTATGATCGCCAGCACCGGCCTGTACGTCGTCGAGTGGACGCTGGGCTTGGACGTGCTGTCGCTCTCACCGGTGCTCGGTCTCATCAGCGGCATGGTCTTCTTGGTCAAAGCGGCGATCTTGTCTGGCCGCTTTTACTTTCAAGCAGTCGCCATGTTTCTAACGGCCATCGTGATGGCGCTGATACCGCTGTGGCCGATTCCCGACTTAGGAATCGGACTGTTTGGCGTGGTCTCTGGATTGAGCTTTTTCGTGCCGGGGTGGAAGTATCACCGGCAACGCCGCGAGGCGATGAGTTGATAGTCTCTCGTTGTCAGTCGTTGCCGCCCGATACTACCATGTGCCCGCATCAAACCTGCCTGATACTTCACCGCTGGGCCACACCTGACTTCTTCCCGCCTTCCGAGTACCCACCATGCTGAATTTTGTCGGATCAAAGAAGACTTTGTGCGATGGGATGACTCGTCGTGACATGCTCAAGGTTGGAGCGTTGACGGTTGGTGGATTGACGCTGACTGATCTGCTACGAGCGGAACAACCGGCCGGCAGCAAATCAAAATCGGCGAAGTCGGTCATCATGGTTTACATGTGCGGTGCTCCGGGGCATCAGGACATGTACGACCTGAAGATGAACGCTCCGGCGGAGATTCGGGGCGAGTTTCGGCCGATCCCGACGAACGTTCCCGGCATCGAGATTTGCGAGCACATGCCGCGCATGGCGGCGATCATGGACAAGCTGGTGCCGTTGCGGTCGGTTTACGGCTCGCCGGACGGGGATCACGATTCGTTCATTTGCTACACCGGTCGCTCGAAACGACAGCAGCCTCAGGGAGGTTGGCCGTCGGTCGGTTCGACGGTGTCGAGAGTGCTTGGCTCGCGGAACAAAGCAGTGCCGTCGTTCGTAGGCTTGTCGCCGGACACTGGACATCCGCCGTATGGCTCGCCGGGGTTGCCGGGTTACTTGGGAATTTCTCACGCGGCGTTTCGTCCGTCGGGACCGGGGCGAGCGGACATGGTGCTCAACGGGATTGATGCGACTCGGCTGGGCGATCGCCAAGCGTTGCTGGCGTCGGTCGATCAGATTCGCCGCGAGGTCGATGCGTCGGGGACGATGAGCGGGATGGACTCGCTGGCTCGGCAGGCGTTCGAGATTTTGACGTCGAGCAAACTGGTCGATGCGCTCGACCTCTCGAAAGAAGACTCTGCGACGCGCGAGCGGTACGGCAAAGGAGACACGAAGAACTTCGGCGACGGAGCACCGCGCAACCTCGAACACTTCTTGATGGCTCGGCGATTGGTCGAGGCGGGTGCTCGCGTGGTGACGCTGAACTTCGGCCGCTGGGATTTCCACAGCGACAACTTCAACGGCATGAAGAACACGCATCTGCCGCCGTTTGATCAAGGACTCTCGGCGCTGATCGAGGACTTGCACGCTCGCGGCCTGGCGGACGACGTGATGGTCTGCGCGTGGGGCGAATTCGGCCGCACGCCGCGCATCAACGCAGACGCTGGACGCGATCACTGGCCGCAAGTTGGCGGCGGAGTCCTTGCCGGAGGCGGCATTAGAGCGGGGCAGGTGATCGGTGCGACGGATCGACTCGGAGCCGAAATTTCCGAACGCCCGATCCATTTCGCCGAAGTCATCGCCACGCTGTATCAGCACCTCGGCATCGACTTGGAAACGAAGCTCAACGATCTGGCGGGACGTCCGCAGTACGTCGTTGATGGCAAGAAGCCGTTGCCGGAATTGGTTTGATCGGCGCGAAGCAACAGTTTTGTAGAACGGTTTTTCAAACCGTTCTTTTCAATTGATGTCGATTGCCCGAACGGTTTGAAAAACCGTTCTACGAAAAGTCGATGCTGGCTACCCGCGTCCCCCGCCCATTTCGCGCATGCGGTTCTGCTTCGGCGGAACGATCAATTGAATGTGTTCGCGGCCGAGGACGTCGTGAAGCTGCGTCTGCATTTCGGAACTGCAGCTCACTTTGAATTGGCTCGGCGTGCTGAGCACGAAGCGGAAGTGTTGCTCAGCGTCATTCGGATCGGGCGTGTCGATGATCAGGATGACGTCGGTCTTGCCGGGGAATGATTCGAGGATCTGCTTCGCGCGAGTCATGTCCCGTTCGCTGTGCAGGCCGCGTTTGAAGTTGATCGCGATTTGGCTCGTGAAGTTCTTGTCCGCTTCTTCAACGGTCAGTAGTTGATTGACGATGACGTTCGGTTCGCGACTGCGGCGATCGACTTTGCCCTTGAGGAAGACCACCGCTTCGGGCTGCACCTTCTCGCCCAACCGTGAGTAATCCTCCGGCCACATGATGCAGCGGACGATGCCGGTGGGATCTTCGAGATCGAAGTTGACGTACTTGCTGTGTCCGTTGCGGCTCGGCTTTTTGGTCTGTGCTTTCTTGATGCTGGCGATCATGCCGCCGAGCAAAACCTCGGTGCCGTCTTCCAGATCGCCGAGCTGTTTGTTGTTGTGGGTCGCGTGCTTGTCGAGCTTGTCGGAATACTGCGTCAGCGGGTGATTGGTCAGATAGAAGCCGATGACCTCTTTCTCGGCGGCGAGTTTTTGCGAGTGCGTCCAATCGGCAGCTTCCGGCAACAGGCCGCTGTTGGCCGGCGCTCCTGGTGCCGCCGCCGGTGCGGAAGGCTCGTCGTCGCCGCCGAAGAGACTCTTCTGACCGCGCTGTTTGTCCTTCTGCATCGCCGCCGCACCGGCGACTGCTCGTTCGACGGCCGCCGTGTGTTGGGCTCGGTTCGGGCCGAGCGAATCGAGTGCTCCGGCCTTGATGAGGATTTCCAGAGCCCCCTTTTGCAGCACCTTCGGGTCGATGCGTTCGGTTAGATCGAAGATGTCTTTGAACGGCCCGTTCGCTTGTCGCTCGGCCGCGATCGCCGCCACGACGGGGCCGCCAAGCCCCTTGATTGCTCCCATGCCGAAGCTGACTTCGTCCTCACCGACGACCGCGAATTCTGCCTCAGAGGTGTTGATGTCGGCGGGAACGATCTTGATCTTCATCCGCCGCGCATCGTCGGTGTGTTCCGAGATGCGTTCCGAGTCTTCCATGCCGCACGTCAACAACGCGGCCATGAACTCGGCGGGGTAGTGAGCCTTGAGGTAGGCCGTCTGATACGAGACCGCTCCGTAGGCAGTGGAGTGAGACTTGTTGAAGCCGTACCCGGCGAACTTCTTGATGAGTTCAAACAGGTCGATAGCCACTTTCTGATTGACACCGCGTGCGACTGCTCCCTTGACGTACTCGTCAAAGTAGCTGGCGATGGTTTTTTCCTTCTTCTTGCTGATCGCCTTGATGCACTTGTAGGCGTCGGCCAATTCGATGCCGCCGACGCGGTTCAGGATGCGCATCACCTGCTCTTGGTAGACCATCACGCCGTAGGTCTCTTCGAGCACCGCATCGACCAGCGGATGGACTTTGTTCGGCGCTTTGCGACCGTTCTTCACATCGACATAGTCCATGACCATGCCCCCTTCGAGCGGGCCAGGTCGATACAGCGCAGAGGTGGCGATGATGTCGTTGAATTTGTCGGGCTTCATCTTGGTCAACAGGTCGCGGATGCCGCCGGACTCAAACTGAAAGACCCCTTTCGTCTCGCCGCGCTGCAACAGTTCGTAGGTCTGCTGGTCGTCGAGCGGCAGCTTGATCGGGTCGATGTCGAGCCCGCGATGCTTCTTCACGTTCTTAACGGCCTTGTACAAGATCGTGAGGTTTCGCAGGCCGAGAAAGTCCATCTTCAGCAGACCGGCCTTCTCGACGTGCGGGCCGTCCCACTGCGTGATGACGTCTTCTTTGCCGGTGATGGTTTGCAGCGGAATGTAGTTGTCGATCGGCGCGTCGCTCACCACGACCCCCGCCGCATGAGTTCCCGCACTACGAGTCAGTCCTTCCAGCTTCTGAGCGATATCCAGCAGCTTGCGAATCTCCGGATCGCCGTCATACGCCTCTTTGAGATCGGGGCTTTGTTGGATCGCGTCCTTCAACTTGATGTTGAGTTCATCCGGCACCGACTTCGCAATCTGATCAACACGAGCCAGCGGGATGCCGAGTGCTCGACCGACGTCGCGAATCGCCAGCTTGGCTTTGAGCGTGCCGAACGTGCCGATCTGACAGACGTTCGCGCTGCCGTATTTTTGCTTCGTGTAGTCGATCACTTTTTGCCGGCCATCGCGGCAGAAGTCGATGTCGATATCGGGCGGTTCGGTGCGGCTGGCATCGAGGAATCGCTCGAACAGCAAGTCGTACTCCAGCGGGCAAACGTGACTGAGCCGCAGCAGGTAGGCGACGATCGCTCCGCACGCCGAACCACGAGCCCCGCAGGGGATATCGTTCTCCTCGGCAAAGCGGACGAAATCCCACACGATCAGGAAGTACGACGAGTATCCCATCTTGTCGATGACCGCGAGTTCCAAATCCAGTCGTGCGCGATGCGCGTCAGTCAGCTTGTCTCCGTAGCGCGTCGCCAGTCGCTCCTCGCATAATTTGCGGAGGTACTCGGTGTCGGTCAGCCCATCCGGTGGTGCGAACTTCGGATAATGCTTGGGGTTCTTGTCGAGTTGAATATCGACGCGATCAGCGATGACCTGCGACATCGTCACCGCTTCCTCAAAGCCGGGAAACGCGGCATACATTTCTTCCGGCGAGCGGACGTAGAACTGATCGCAGTCCATCCGCATCCGCTTCTCGTCGTTAACCGTGGTGTGAGTGCTCACGCACAGCAGCACGTCGTGAGCGGCGGCGTCTTCCTTGTTGAGGTAGTGCGCGTCGTTCGTCGCCACCAGCGGCAAACCGAACTGCCGAGCGAGGTCCACCACCCCCTCCATACAGTCCTTTTGAATCTGCAGGCCGGCGTTCTGAATCTCCATGTAGAAGCGATCGCCGAAGGTTTTCACATACCACTCGATCAACCGCTTCGCATCGTCCATGCGACCGCCGAGGATGTGCTGCGACAACTCCGACGCCGCACAACCGGAAAGGCAAATCAGCCCCTCGCTGTGAGCCGTCAGCGTCTCTTTGTCGATGCGTGGCCGATAATAAAACCCTTCGAGGTACGCCAGCGACGCCAACTTCACGAGGTTGAAATAGCCGGTCTTATTCATCGCCAGCAGCGTCAGATGAAAGCTGGCCTCTTTCATCTTGGATGCCCCGCGATCTCGGCGATTGCCGGGCGCGATATAAGCTTCGTAGCCGATGATCGGTTTGACTCCCGCGTCCTTACACAAGCCGTAAAACTCAAACGCCCCGTAAAGATTCCCGTGATCGGTGATCGCCACCGAGTTCATCCCCTCGGCCTTCACCTTGGCCACGAGGTCCGGCAACCGATTCGCTCCATCGAGCATCGAGAATTGCGAATGACAATGCAGATGAGCAAACGGACGTGGCGCGTTCATGAGCGGCTCCTTCCAAGTTCGTAGTACAGGCGGCTGACCTGTTTGGTTCTCTCAAAAAGCGGGCAGGCGAGCCCGCCCGCCCTACGACGTTACGCCTTCCGCTCACACGTCACGCCCAACGGCGCGAATTGCTTTTGCATCGTTTCCAGAGCCGTCTTGACCATGATGATGTCCGCCCCGTGGCAGAGAAATCTGCCGCCGAGGTCCATCACTTCCTTCGCGTGTTCGATGCTGAAGATCGGCATCCCCCAGTGTTTGCCCGCCTTTTGACACGCCGCTGACACTCTCTGCATTGCGTCCTTGATCAGCGGATGATTCATCTGACCGGGAACGCCGCTGAGGATGCTGAAGTCACCCGGCCCGAAGAAAACGATGTCCACACCCGGCACTGCGGCGATCTCTTCCGCGTGAGTCAGCGCCTTCGGGTCTTCGATCTGAATTGCGATAAACGTCTGCTCGTTCGCCGCGGTGAGGTAATCGGTGAGCGGCATCATGCAGTACGGGTTGTCGGGATTCGCCGCGTCGATGCCACGCTCCCCTTGTGGAGCGAACTTCGACCAGCGAACCACCTCGCGGGCCTCCGCTGCGTTGTCGCAGCGGGGGTACAAGATTCCGGTCGCTCCCGCTTCCAGAATGCGGCCCATCCGCATGAACTCCCCTTTCGCCGGTCGGACCATCACGTCCGATGTCCCCACGCGAGCCGCTCGCAACAAGGTGTTGGCTGTCTCAACGCTGTGATGATGATGTTCGAGGTCCAGCCAAATCCCATCGAAGCCCATCAGGCTGGTCATCTCAAACAGCGACGGATCGGAGTAATGCAGAGTCGTGAGCAGGACGGGAAGATTCTGTTTGAGTTTGGCTTTGATTCGGCTGATGCGCATGAGGCGGGGCTTTCAAGAAGGCGTTTCCAGAACAACCGCGACACTCTCGTGTTCGCTCACATACGGAAACGAGTGCAAGACAACGACGAGCCCAGTGTAGCGAGACTCAATCCGCTCGACACGTTGGCCAAGTACATCACAAATCGTCCCCAAAAGGTCGCCCGCCTGGACCCTTTGACCGAGCGAAACCACCGGCTCGAAGTACCCTTCGTAGGGTGACGGATGATTGATCTGCATGTGTCCCACGCCGGGCCGAGCATCCTCCACAATGAGCGGTTCAGCAGCCGCAGCGATCGTCCCGTCGATCATGTCCAGTTCGATCATCACATTGCGGCAGCCTCTGACATACGCCTTGATCCCCGCCGGTTCGTAACGTGCTCCGCCGAGGTATTCGGTGTAGATCGCTGGCACATTCGCATCACGAGCGACCGACAACGAGCGTCCCGGCAGATTCGGATCACTGCCCCAAATGACCGGCAGTCCAAACGCCCGCGCCATTCGTCGCTGAGCGTTCAACACTTCGCCGTCCGAGTGCATCGTGTACCCGCTCAGCGGCAGCACCATTAGCCGAGTCCCGCCGGTATGCAAGTCGATATAAAAATCCGCCGACCGAATGAGCTTCGACAATGCAAACGCAATCTGTTCCGTGACGCTGCCGTCCACCTTGCCGGGACAAGTTCGAGCCAAGTCCAAGTCGTCCTCCGCCGTCCGCTGCCCACGTCGATAGGCCGGCTCATTCACGACAGGAACCAGCGTCAACCGCCCGCGCAACTCCAAGGGGTCAATCTCGCCGATCAACCGCCGCACCGCCGCCATCGGTTCGAATTCATCCCCATGCACGCCGCCCGTGATCAGTAGATGCGGCCTCAGTTGTTGCCCAACGATCTCACGCGTCACTAATTCCATGGAATTTCCCTGGCCCTCAGCGGCTGTGATTTTATGTGGGATAGGCTTCCAGCCTGTCGTGTTTTACGGGGAATTCGACAGGCTGGAAGCCTATCCCACGCAAAGAATCACAGCCTCTCAGGGCTATCGGTCAATTTTCGTAATGGAATCGGCAAGCAATGATGACCACGTCGTTTGCTTTGAGCGTGTAAACCAACCGATGTTCGTCGTTGATCCGCCGTGACCAGCATCCAGTCAGGTCGCCTTTGAGTGGTTCTGGCTTGCCGATGCCATCAAAGGGCGTTCGCAAAACCTCTTGAATCAACTGATTGATTCGCTTGATCAGTTTGCGTTCGCGTTCTTGGAACCATTGGTAATCGCTCCAGCCCGACGGGGTGAAGGTGAGATTCATTCGACACTCAACTCCCGCTGGGCGGCCTGACCGGACTCGACTTCCGCGATCGAGCGTCGCAAATGCGCCGCATTGGTCGGATTGGCGAGCAGATACAAGGTCTCCTTCCAGGAATTGAACTCGTCCAAGGGCATGACGACGACCTGTCGCCCATCGTCAGTCACGACAATTCGCGCCTCCGCATCCGCGAGAACCTGTTCCACGAGTCGCGGCAGGTTACGTTTTGCATCTTTTAAGGTCACTGCTTGCATGGCCAATTCCAACATTCTTGGGCGGCGGTCTTCAATCTTCATTCGCGAGTATAAGTGGACGCTGCGAAGGTTATCTAGCACCTCTGAACTGACTCTTCTGTCGAAAGGAATTGATGACCGATCGCTCTCACCACGGAGCCGACGCCGCGCGCAACCGCCATCGTGACGATCACGTGGTGTGCGAAAACGGTGCGGATGGCATATCGTCTCAAACCTGATTGTTGTGCGGAAAACTTTCGAGAGACTCTTCATGAATCTGGATCTGCAAAACAAAGTCATTTTGGTCAGCGGCGGAGCCAAGGGGATCGGCGCAGGGGTTGTGCAAGTGCTCGCGGCGGAAGGGGCGATTCCTGTCGTGATTGGTCGCAATGAGTCCGACAACGAGGTCGTTGTGAGATCCATCGAAGCCAGCGGCGGACGAGCGTTTGGTGTGAAAGCGGAATTGTCTCAGACAGACGACTGCCGTCGTGCCGTCGATGCCGCGATTGTGAAATTCGGCCGCATTGACGGGCTAGTCAATAACGCGGGCGTCAACGATGGCGTGAGTCTGGAACACGGCGATACCGAGCGGTTTCTCGCGTCGTTGCGGAAGAATTTGCTGCATTACTACGAACTCGCGCACTTCGCGTTGCCCGAGTTGAAGAAGTCGCAGGGGGCGATCGTCAACATCGGCTCGAAGGTGGCCGAGACCGGTCAAGGAGGAACGTCGGCCTATGCGGCGGCGAACGGCGGGCGGAACGCACTGACTCGCGAATGGGCGGTCGAGCTGGCGAAATACAGCATCCGCGTGAACGCGGTCATCGTCGCCGAGTGCTGGACTCCGATGTATGCCTCGTGGCTCTCGACCGTGCCGAATCCCGAGGAAACTCGGCGGCAAATCGAATCGCGCATCCCGTTCGAGCACCGCATGACGAGCTGTGAAGAAATCGCCAACACCGTCGCATTCCTGCTGTCCCCTCGATCCAGCCACACGACCGGGCAACTGATCCACGTTGATGGCGGCTACGTGCATCTCGATCGAGGCTGCCTGTAATCACCTGGCTGAGAACGAATCGTGTTTTGTAGGACGGGCAC
>JANNDA010001260.1:0-2129 GCA_031387195.1 Planctomyces sp.
CCAACGCTCTGTGAAGCGACCGGCTCGTCACGCGGAGCGTGACGGCTACGTAGAATCTCGCCACAAAAACATTGCATTCGGCGATAACCCTGTAGTGCGGGAGGCTCGCCTGCACCCGCAACAAGACTCAGGCGAGCCGCCTGAGCTACGATTGGTCAACGAACTCAGCGGCGTCTGGTGACAACAACGGGCTTCGGCGCGGGGATCACGACCGCTCTTAGCGGAGCGGAGACCGGGGCGGCTGTTCGCTGACTCGCGGTGCTGGATGCAAGGAAGCTGCGTTTCGAGAGTTGCTGCGGAAGTTCCCCGAAGTTGAACGCCGTCCCATTGGTCCCGGCAGATAGGACGATGGTGGCGAATTGATCGTTGCTGGTGACGGCGGCCAGTGTCTTCGAGGGAGTGTCTTTACCGTCTCGATGCGACGTTGGTTGAGACTCGACGATGCGGTACGTCCCCGCTTTCAGGTTGTCGAAACGATAGGCCCCGTCGGTTCCAGTCAGACGTGTGAGACTCACGGCATTGCCTGATACGTCCGTGCCCACCAGCGTCACGGTGACACCGGCGATCGGAGATTCGTTCGCCGCGAAGTTGCCATCATCGTTGGCATCCACGTAGACGAAGCCGCTCAAGCTGGCTGGTTGCGGTTCGAGGAATGTTGTCGCTTGCGACGTGTTGTTGACGAGCGTGATTTCCGTTTCGCGTCCGTTGACGGTGGCCGTGTTGTTGAGGTTCGTCGTTGTCGAAGCGTTGACTCGAACGGTGACGGTGATTGTCGCGGTCGCGTTGTTGGCAAGGTTGCCGAGAGTTCCCGTCAGCACGCCGTTCGCGTCAGCGCGCCGCCCGACGCGAAGTTCGACGAACGGATACGCACGACATAGACGCTGGGGAACAACGAGTCAAAGAGATACAAACCGCTCGCGTTCGTCGTCGTACTGTCGATCAACGTATCAACGCCCGGCGTGAAATCGCCACTGGCGTCAGTGTCTTCAAACAAGTCCACGGCCGCGCCGCCGGTGACCTCCTGTTCGATCGCGCCGACGCTGGCCATGTTCGCGCCGGTCCCCGCTTGAACCACGAAGGCGTCCAACGGAATCAGCAATGTTGCGGTCGCCGCGCCGCCAGTGTTCGGCATCGCCACGCTGGCCAAGGACCAATTTGTCGCGTCCGAGTACACGCGGATTTCCAAGGCACCGTCCGGATGATCCGCTCCCGCGAGAAACTTCAGATACCGACTCTGACCGCCGTTCGTCAGATCGACACCGCCCAAGCCGGTCGGATCGAGGGTTAAACCGTCGCCGTCCACTCCGTCCCAAGTCACCACACGGCGACCAGCGGCGACTGCGCTGGCAGTGAATTCCAACACGTCCGGCGTGACGTCGTCCGAATCCAGCGACAGCGTCCCTGTCGCCGAAGTCAGTTGCAGAAAGAAATCCCGCTCGCCGCCAATTGCCTCGACCGCCGCCACCGACGACGAATTCGTGTGGCGACTGGTCGTGGCCTGAGTGGCCTGCACCGTCGTGCTGAAATCGTCAATCAACACGCCGGGCACGCCCAGCGCATCGGTCGCGGAAACGTCCTGCGTGACGATGTTCGCGCCGGGACGTTGTTGATGACCAGCGACAGCCGCTTGCTCGACGAAGTAGCGTCCCTCCGACAGGTACTCGAACTCGTACTGACCCTGTGCGTCAGTGGAATCCGTGGCGAGCAACACGTCATCGCCGCCGCCCGCTCCACCATCGAAAACGCCGTTGCCGCCGTCTCGATACAACGAGACTGTCACGCCAGTCAGCACAGGGTCGGACAACGTCAGGCCGTCGCCCGCCAGGTCATCAAACACGGTCCCCGCGATCAACGCGAGCCCGGTCGGCAAGCTCCGCGACTCCAGTGTCTCCACACGCTCGAACGAGCGTAATCGCGCACGAGGACTCCGTCGCGTTGCTCCGCGACGAACTGCTCGTAAAGTGGACTGCACACGGACTCCGAACCGGCCCCACACGTCCCCGAACAACATGTCTCATCACCAACGAAAATTCCGACACCGTCAGCCTCCGCCGACAACAAGTGCGTCTGTCTCCATTACCAAGCGACGACTCCATTCGCAGCCACATCTCCGTAAATTCACTTTGTCG
>JANNDA010001282.1:0-12602 GCA_031387195.1 Planctomyces sp.
GCAGGCGTGCGCGTCGGCACAGCCAGCGAGCGGCACCGTGTTTTGCCAACGCGCACGCCTGCGGCTTGCGGTTAAACGATTTCTGACTCCCGCACACAGATTGGAGAACTACTGATGGCACAAATCTCGTTCGTTCGCTCAACCACGCTGATCGCTATCGTGACGTTGATACTGAGCATCAATTGCTGGCAAGCCGCGATCGCCGGAGATGTCTTCGATCAACACGCGATCGCGGAGTTGAAGAAGGGGGCCACTGGGACCACTCCGCTGACCGAGATCTCGGCGTCGGTTGCCTCAAAATGGAAGTCGCTCTCGGCAAAGGTCAGCGCGCCCTGTTTGATCGTGCAAACGAATGATGGCCACTGGGCGAAAGCGTTGCTGGCCTGGGGCCAACGCAAGGTGAAAGGTCGCGAGCAACCGCTGCTGGTGCTGGTTCTCGAACGCTTCGTCACCTACCGCGGTGACCGCGACGGAGTGGCCAACGCGAACGGCAAAGAAGTGATGCTGTTCTCCGGAATGTCGTTCAGCTTCGACATCGGCCAAGTGGTCCCGACCGACGGCGGAGCGGACATCGAATTGACCGACGCCGGTGTGTTAAAGCCGGTCGGTGACGCGAAGCTCTTCGCGATGAATGGTTCACAGCTCACCGCCGAAGCGGGAGCCAAGCCAAATCCGAACGACCATGAAGGAGTCTTGCCTCGCGACTTCTCCGGAACCTGGAAGGTGACGATCGACGGACGCTGGTCCGGCATTTGGGAGATCAGCGTCGAGGAGAATCGAACGGTCCTGGGCAAGTTCATCTCGGATGAATCGCAGAGCCGCTACGAACTTTTTGGCAAAGTGTCCAACGTCCCGCATCAAGCGAAGTTCGAGATCGAACTCGCCAACGCGCAGCTTTCCGTAGACGCCTTCCTTTGGACCACCGACAAATCAACGATGGCCGGAACGGCTGTGCTCTCCACTCGCAAGTTCGGATTTGTTGCAACGCGGCAAGAGTGACAGTGCTTGCGTTTGAAGTTCGTTCTGAGCAGTTTTTTGAGGGGAGCCTTTGCGTTGAAAACCGCTCCGTTTGATTTCATAAGACCTGATCAGCCCAATCGAGATTGGAGTAAACGTGTCACAGCGACTTTTGATTCTGGCATTTTCGGTCGTGTTTTCAGCCTGTTTGGCGATCGACGTTGCGATGGCAGCGGATGCGAACAAGTCTGCGATCACCGTCTACCGGAACGCTCGCATTCACACCGTCTCCGGTTCCGTGATTGATGGCGGAACGCTCGTTGTGGCTGACGGGCGCGTTGTTGAAGTTGGACCGAGCGACAAAGTCGCGATCCCAGCCGGAGCGAAGGTGATCGACGTCACGGGGAAGGTCATCATCCCCGGCTTGGTGGATAGTCACTCGCATTTGGGCGTCTATTCGCGACCGGCGGTGAATGCGAATTCGGATGGCAATGAAGTGACCGATCCGATCACGAGCATTGTCCGCGCACTCGATTCGTTGAACCCGTTTGATCCGGGAATCCGCATGGCAAACGCGGGTGGGGTCACGACGGCGAACATCATGCCCGGCAGCGCGAACGTCATCGGCGGGCAGACGATTTATGTGAAGCTGCGCGGTTACTCGCCGGAGCAAATGTGGTTCGAGACGCCGCATGTGCTCGGTGGTCTGAAGATGGCGAATGGTGAGAATCCCAAGAAGGCTTACGGCGGAAAAGGAAAGGCTCCGTCCACACGCATGAAGGTCGCCGCGCTGCAACGAGCGGAACTGGTGAAAGCTCAGGAGTATGTCGCCAAGTGGGATAAGTACCGGCAGAAGCTCGCCGAGTTTGAAGCCCAGAAAGCGGACGACAAGAAAGATAAGAAACCTGACAGCAAAGAAGACGCGTCGTCGCCGCCCACCCCGCCGGAACGCAGTCTCGCGCTCGAGCCGCTTGCCGAAGTCTTGCTGAAGAAACGCACCGTCCATTTTCACACGCACCGAGCGGACGACATTCTGACCGTGCTCCGTTTACGGCGCGAGTTTGATTTCGACCTCGTCATTCAACACGGCACCGAGTCGTACAAAGTGCTCGACGAGATCGCTAAAGCGGGCGTCCCGATTTCGCTGACGATTCCCGATAGCCCCGGCGGCAAGGCGGAGGTTGTCGGCTTCATCGAAGAGTGCGCGGCAGAGCTGACAAAGGCCGGCATCAAAGTTCACGTCAACACGGACGACCCGGTTACAGAAAGCCGGTTCCTGTTGCGGACGGCGGCGATCACGGTGCGCGGCGGACTATCGACCGACGACGCGCTGAAAGCGATCACGCTCAATCCTGCTCAGGCACTGAAGCTCGATCACCGCGTCGGCTCCCTCGAAAAAGGGAAGGACGCGGACTTCGTGGTGCTCAGCGGCGAACCCTTCTCCGTCTACAGTCGCGTGCTCGAAACTTACATCGACGGCAAGCGCGTTTTCACGCTGAGCGACGAACGGGATCGCAGTTTCCAAACGGGTGGATACGCATCGCTCGACAAGTCACGATTGCCGGAATTCAAACCGCCGATGTCGGCACCTCCCGCAGCGAAGTCACCGGCCTTGCCGAACAATTCAAAATCTGCGACGGCGGACGCGACCGAGTTCGTCGTGCTCGCCGGTCGCTTACACACGGTCGCAAAGCCAACCATCGCCGACGGGGCCGTGCATGTGAAAGACGGCAAGATCCTCTTCGCAGGACCGCGCGGCGATCTGCAAATCCTGCCCGGAGTGCCGGTGCTCACGGCGGCAAACGTGACCCCCGGCCTGATCGACGCGGCGACGATCGTGCCCCTTTCCGGCGAGTACAACATCCCCGCCGATCAAGACGCCGACGAGGCGAGCGATCCGAATCAAGCGGACGCCCGCGTGCTCGATGCGTTCAATCCCAGCGAGCCGTTGCTGCGGTATCTGTTGGAGCAGGGCATCACCGTCGTGCATTCGATTCCCGGTCGAGCGAACGTGATCGGCGGGCTGAGCGGTGTCTTTCGGACTCACGGTCGCACCGCCGACGCGATGACCGTGCGCTTCCCGCAAGCGCTGGTCATCAACCTCGGTGAAGCGCCGAAGACGACTTACAAAGAACGCTTGCCGCAAACGCGCATGGGGACCGCCGCCCTCATCCGGCAAGCATTTACCGACGCGGCCAACGCGAAGAAGAAAGCAGAGACTGCGAAGGAGAAAGACGCTCCCGCCGACCGCAGTTTGAAACGTGAAAGCTTTTCGTTGGCCCTCGACAAGAAAGTGCAAACGCTCTTCGCGGCTCAGCAAGCGGACGACATCCTCACAGGGTTGCGACTGTCGCAAGAGTTCGGCCTCGACAGCGCGATCGCGCTCGCCGCCGAAGGATTCCTGATTCGCGAACAGCTTGTCGCCGCGAAGGTGCCGATCTTCTTGCACCCGACGATGCAACGTTCGGGCGGCAGTTTAGAGACGTATCACTCGCACCTCAGCAACGCGAGTGCGTTGTCGGACGCGAACATCCTGCTGGCGATCACCAGCGGAGCGGAAGGCTATGTCCCGAAGACGCGCGTTGCTCGCTTTGAAGCCGCAATCGCCGCCGTGCATGGCCTCGGTTTCGAGAAGGCTCTGTCGTCGATCAGCCTCGACGCGGCGAAGGTGCTCCGCATCGAAGACCGCTACGGCAGCCTCGAACCGGGCAAAGTCGCGGACCTGGTTCTCTTCGACGGCGATCCCTTCGAGTACGCGACGCACACCACACACGTCGTCGTCGATGGCCACTTGGTCTATTCGCGCGCTGACCGCAAAGCGATCCCGCTGGCTCAACGTCTGTTTTGGTCGTCGATTGAGATGCCGTGTTGCCTCGGTTGGTGACGGAGCCGAATTGACACAAACCCCACCGAGCTTGCCTCGGTGGTTCAAGGGCTTTTGCACTACGCTAAGGACTGGCGCATGAATAACTGTCGCGATAGTCGTGGATCGCTCCGCGATCCAACGTTGGTTCGCGGAGCGAACCACGACTATTATTTCTGCGCCGATCCTAAGTGTGTTCTCGCGTAGTGCAGAGGCCCTTTTCCACCGGGACAAGCTCGGTGGGGTTTACGTTGTTTCTACACCGCGTCGATCCACAATCCGACAATCGTCAAAGCGTTCGAGATCTCGGTGGCCGTACCGATGATGATGTCTCCCACTTGAGGCAGTTGGCCGCCACCGTTGCCGCCGGTGACTTTGTCGTCGCCGTCTTGGCCATCGACGCTGTCGATGCCCAGGCTGCCAACCAGCGAGTCGTTGTCCAATCCGCCCAGTAGCGTGTCGTTGCCGTCACCACCGACCAGCGAGTCGGTTCCGGCACCGCCGGTGATCAGGTCATTTCCTTTGTAGCCGGAGAGCTGATCGTTCCCCGCTCCGCCGTCGATGACGTCGTCTCCTTCGCCGCCGTTGACGACATCGTTGCCGTCTCCCGCGTTGAGCGTGTCGTTGCCGAGACCACCTTTGAGCAGATCATTCCCCGCTCCGCCGGTGATTGAGTCATTCCCGATCCCGCCGACCAGGTTGTCGTTCAAGGCCGTACCGATCAGTGTGTCGTTGCCATTGCCGCCAAACAGGTTGACGCTGCCGCCGAATGCCGAGGCGTCCAACAGGTCGTCGCCAGTACCAGCTTGAAGTCCGACCAATTCCACTCCGACGATGACATCGGTGCCATTGCCGACGAGCGAAATGTTGGTCACGACAAATCCGCCATCGCCGGTTTCTGTGATCGCATCTGATCCCGCTCCGCCATCGAGCGTGTCGTTGCCCGCACCGCCAGTGAGGACATCGCCGCTGCCACCTTGACCGGACAGTTTGTCGTTGCCGTCGCCGCCGTTGAGCGTATCGCTCCCCGCGCCGGCGTTGATCGTGTCGTTGCCGCCGTTGCCGATGAACGATTCATTGCCACCGCCGCCGGTCAGCACATCGTTCCCGCTGCCACCGATCAACGTGTCGTTGCCGCCGCCGCCAGACACCGTCGCGTTGCCGGTGAATGCCGACAAATCGAACTTGTTCGCGGCGACGCCACCCGTCAGTTGGACCAACTCGATGCCGATGTAGTTGTCTGTTCCCACGCCGCCAACGCCCCCCACAACCTGAGTGGCCGAAAACGTCACGTTTGCGTTTGTGGTTTCGATCAGCACGTCATTGCCGAGACTGCCATCGAGCGTGTCGTTGCCTAAGCCGCCGGTGAGTGAGTCAATTCCATCACCGCCATTCAACACGTCGTTGAGAGTCGAACCGACGAGAGAATCGTTTCCGCCGCCGCCTGCCAACGTCACTGGTCCCGCCGTGAAAGCGCTCGCATTGAACGTGTTGTTGCCACTGCCGCCAATGAATAGAGCCGCTTCAAATCCGCTGAGCTGATCCGTTCCCAGCCCAACCAACGAAGCGTTCGTCAGTGTCAGCAAAGCGACGTCGGTCGTTTCCGTCACGATGTCGCCCGTGCCGGTACCGCCGATGAGCGTGTCATTGCCGAGCCCACCACTCACGCGATCGCCGCTGCCACCTTGGCCATCGACCTTGTCATCGCCATCTCCACCCAGCAGGACATCATCACCCGATCCACCAAAAAGATTGTCGTTGCCCTCTCCACCAGAGAGCGTGTCGTTCCCACTACCAGCGTTGATCGCATCGTTATCAGCATCGCCGTTGAGCGAATCGTTTCCGCCTGCCGACTGCAACGTGTCGTTACCCGCTCCGCCGTTGAGTGTCACTGAACCAGCGAATCCCAGCGTGTTGAGGCTATTCGCGCCCGCTCCGCCAGTCAGTTGCGCGGTCTCGATGCTGCTGAGAAGATCGGTCCCTAGTCCGGTCAATTGCGACGTCGTCAACAGGAAGTTGACGTTCGCGGATTCTTGAAGTGTGTCGGTTCCGGAACTGCCGGCGATCACGTCGTTGCCCAAGCCTCCTTCGAGGATGTCGTTGCCGAGTCCGCCACTGATGACGTCCGCACCGGCCCCACCCAGCAGAGTGTCGTTGCCCAATCCACCCGTGAGTGTCACTGGACCGGAGAAGGATCTCGCGTTGAACGTTGTGCCGAGATTCCCAGCCGCGAAATTGGCGAATTCAATGCTGCTCAAACTATCGGAGCCTAGTGCGGCGTTGACCGTGTCCGTGGCGACGCCGGTCAATTGCGAGTCAGACAGCGTCAGTGTGCCCGTGAGATTACTCCCCGCGATCCGGTCTGTTCCCGCGCCGCCATCAATGGTGTCATCACCGAGATCGACAGCGAACAAGTCGTCTGCAGTTCCGCCAACCAGCGAATCATTGCCATCTCCACCACCGAGCGAGACAGCACGTGACAAAGCAGAGACATTGATCGTGTCGTCACCCGCATCGCCCGTCAGAGTCAACGGAACGCTGTTGCCAAAATTTGAGTCGAACCCCGTCACCGTCAGCGAATCGGTGCCGCCGCCGAGTCCGACGGCCAGCGAATTCGTCGGATTGGCAAACACGATCTGCGTGGTCCCGACTGTCAGCAGCGAGCGACTATTCGCTGCTGTGCCGTCATCCGAAAGTATCGCCGTGTCGTTGCCGTCACCGAGTTGAAAACCTCGATCGGCCGCCGTCAGATTATCCAGAATCGATTCGGTCCCCGTGAATACAATCACGACCGCGCTGCCGACCGTGACGCTGCCGTCTGTCGTGTTGCTCAGCGTGTAAATCACATTAGCCGGAGCCGTACCGGTCAGGACCATTTGATCGACACCACTCAGCGATTGTGATCCGCCGTTGAACACAATGCCGCCCGACGGAATCGGACTGCCGTTCGTGTAGTCCACTGTCACCGTGTCTGTGTCTCCAGAACCGTTGATGATCAACGTCGAGACCGACGCGGCAACGGACAGCGAGGCCACATGGCCGTTGATCGTGACTTCCAGCAAGCCGTTGTTCACGCGGACGAGATACGAATCCGCCTGCCCATCGTTCGCCGCGAGTTGCTGGGGATCATTATTGGCCGACAACGTCAGCACCGACGCCGTGGCCACCACTTCGATCGGGATGACTTGGTAGTCGATCGTCGATGAACGTTGTGACGCGGTCGTCCCCGCACCGACGGTGATGCCGGTCGCGATCGTGATTTTTTCCGTGCCCACGAAGTTGCTCGCCGGTGAGACCACGACCGCACCGGTCACATTGTCGATCGAATAGGTCAACTTGTTGGCATCCGCCACATACGGAATCAGGATATTGTTGGCGTTCAATAGCGATTGGCTGAGGTATCTGATTGGGTTTGCAACTGGATTCGGATCGGCATCTTGCGCGGTCACGGTAAACCCGACTGTGGCGTTCTGAATCGTGCGGATCAACGGGATGTCCGATAAGAACGGATTGCTGTTGACGGTGTCAGCGGTCACGGTGACATGGAAAGTCTGCTCATAGAAATTGCCGTCAGCGTCGGTCACGCGCATGGTCACATCGGCCGCGCCGGTTTTTCCTTCGGCGGACTTGAGCAGCAGCACGCCGTTTTCGATGTCTTGGATCACGTCAACTGAAGACATCGTGACCGTGTTGATCGGCTTGTTGTTCACATCACCGGGCACGTTGCTGATCGCCTCACGAACAGCGTCCCCTTCCACCAACACACCGAAGATCGTGTGTTGATAATCCAAGTTACGAGTTGCCACTTCGGTGATGAAGAACTGTGAATCGTTCGTGTCATCCAGTGACTTGGCCATCGCCAGCAGACCCGATCGGTTGAACTGCAAGTCGGTGCTGAACTGGTCGTCAAACTTGCCAAGCGTTGAACCGCCCGTCCCTGTCGCGGTCGGGTCGCCACCTTGGATCATGAAGTTGTTGATGACTCGGTGAAACGTGACGTTGTCGTAGAAATTGTTTGTGGCCAGCAAGCCGATGTGATCGGTCGCTCGCGGCGCGAGGTCATCGAACGTTTGAAACACCATGTCGCCGTAATTCGCGACCGAGATTTTCAAACCACTGGTACGAGGTTGAACCGTCGCCGTCACCCCCGCGCTGTTGTTGGCGATCGTGAAGGTATAGGTCAGTGCTCCGCCGTTCGGATCGTAGCCATCCAGCGAGACCAGCAACGGCGAACCGCTTAACAACGACTGCCCCGGAACTGTTGTGAACGACGGCATCACGCTGGTCGGAATCGCCACTCCGGAACGCAACGCGAGCGTCTCCAATGTTTGCGAACCGGTCAGCCGTGTTTGATCTGGAAACACCCACGTCGGGAAGACCGTGATGTTGTTGGTCGTTGCCGCTTGGTTGGGCGTTTGATTCGGATTTGAGACTTCGACGAATGGCAAGAATTGGCCACCGTCCTGAAAGAGCTGTTTCTGAGCGGTCGTGTCGGGCGACCAAGCGGTGCCGTAGAACTTCACGCCGGCTGTGGTCAAACCCTTAGCGAACGCGACTAAGTCAGGCTCGGCCGCCGCGCTGAGCATTTGCCGCAGCTCCAATGTTTCAACTGAGCCGGCCATTTCGGTTCCGACACAAGCTGCGCTCGGATTTCGCGTTGTCTGCCCCCGGCGACTTTTCACCCCGCGAGTCTTGAATCCAAAAGCATCCCAGGCCGACAGCCACGACGATAATTTCATGTTCGCAATCCCTTGCATTGACTGGCTCAGCCCTAAGCCAGAAGTTGAGTCACAATTCGGCTTGTAGCTCAGATTTCAAAAAGGCGCGAAGCGTGCTTTGCCAATTTGGAGAAGCCAGAGAACCGCTCTGCGGAATCTCACTTCTTGGACGGCGAAATCTGCCGGTTGAGGCAGTAACCCGACGCGTGAGCGAGGGCGGGCGTTTCACCAAACGAGGAGATCAGAGTATTCCGGAGCGTCCGCCCTCGCTCGTGCGTCGTGCGCTCCCTCGCTGACGCTTCGGGTTACTTTGCGGTCTCGTTGCTCCGCAGCCGCTTCAAAAAGTCGGCGAGATCTTTTGGCAGCTTGGTTTGAAAGTGCTGCCGTTCGCCCGCGACCGGATGTTGAAAGCCGAGTTCCGCTGCGTGTAGCGCGAGTCGCGGAGCACCGCTGCGATCGGCCAGCGGCTTCTGATTCAGCGGCCCGCGATATTCAGAATCGCCACAGAGCGGATGCCCCGCCTCGGACAAGTGGATGCGGATTTGATGCGTCCGTCCGGTCTCCAAGCGGCATTCGATCAACGTGTGTTCGTCGAGCCGTTCCAACGGTCGCACATGTGTGACGGCGAGTTGCCCGGCTTCGGGTTCCGCCGTGCTGCCGCGTTTGCCGTCTCCACGATCACGGACCAAATAAGATTCAATGGTTTGCTCGACGATGTCGCCGAACACGATCGCCAAGTACGCCCGGTCGATCGAATGCTCGCGGAATTGCTCGACGAGATCACGCTCGGTGACGGGTGTGCGCGCAAAGACCATCAGGCCGCTCGTCTCACGATCGAGCCGATGCACGGGAATGACTCGCCAACGCCGCGCGTCGAATGATTCCTCACGCGGTGTGCCGCGTTGTTTTGTGGTTCGACCACGTGAACTGCGAGTTGACGATTCAAATTCCTTGGCCAAGACCCTCGGCAGCAATTCATCGAGCGTCGATTGACGCTGTCGGCGTCGAGCGGACCAGTGAGCCTCTTCCTCATGCCGCATCGTGGTCAGGCCCGACGGTTTTTCGACGACGACAAGATGCTCATCCAAGAAATGGATCTGAATGTCTGCCGCACTCGGTGGTGCCGCGACGGAGTGCGGCAGGATCTTGACGACCTCACGCGCCTTCAACGGACGCCGAGTGTCGAGGCACAAATTCCCGTCGATCTGCACTTGTTGCTGCGTGACGAGTTGTTTGGTTTCTGAGCCGGATTGTTCCGGCACCCAAAGTCGCAACGCCTCGAACAGCGTCAATCCCGCTTCGGCTTCGGATACATGAAACACTCGCGACCCGTCTCGTCTCATTCCGCGAACACCCTCGAACCGCTTTTTGAAGAACAAGTAGGACGGGCACTCTTGCCCGTCTGCTATCGAGCGACTCCGCCGGGCAAGAGTGCCCGTCCTACATCTGTTAGCCGCGTCGGCGCTGCATCGGATTGTCAATCACTTGCTTGTTCGCGGCGGAAGGATCGTCCACCGTGAGCGGTTCAAAGCGGGCGTTCTCGCTGGAGTACGCGGAGATGCCGCCAGTTTCCAGTTGATAGATCCAGGCGTGCAAAGCCAACTCGCCGCGTTGCAATTTGACTGCCACGGCGGGATGCGTCTGAATGTTTTCGATCTGCACCAGCACGTGTTCTTGAACGGCAATCTCGACGAGCGCATCGCCTGTGATGTCGCTGTAGTTTTCCTGAATGATGCGTCGCGTGGTTTCGGCATGATTGAGCCACGCACTGACCAACGGCATTCCGGCAGCCTTTTCGGGATGCAGCAGCGCGTTCATCGCTCCGCAGCGAGAATGCCCGCAGATGACGATGTCTTTGACACCGAGCGCGGCGACGGCATATTCAATCGTCGCCGACTCTCCGCCGTTCGACGCGCCATAAGGCGGGACGATGTTGCCCGCGTTCCTGAGCACGAACAATTCGCCCAGTCCCGATTGCGTGATGAGGTTCGGATCAACGCGCGAATCGGAGCAAGTCACAAACAAGACGCTCGGACTTTGTCCGGCAACCAAGTTGTCGAAGAATTCCCGCTCACGCTGAAAGACTTGCGAATGAAATTGATGCACGCCGCTAAATAAGTGCTGCACGAGGCGAAGCTCCCGCAAGAGAAGGAAATGAAAACTCGGTCATGATCCGGGCACACGATGCACTTTGCACGCGAGCCGGGGTCAGGCACCGCAAAATTCACAAAATGCGTCGTGCGCCCTCACGGTCCACGTTAAGCCGAGCCCAAGCCCCGATCGCCGAAACGAGATCGGGGCTCGGATGATTTTAAGCGTTGCCTAGAAATTAGTCTGCGTTTCACGCCCCGCTTTAGTAGTGAGAGCCTGAAAGACCTGGGTTGAAATTGTTTGTCCGAGAAATTTGACGCGCCCATCGCCCATTAAGAAGTGAACTCCTTGAGGATGCGAACTGCTGAAGTCATCAATGTGCGCGTCCGGATGATTGGGCGTGTGATCGGACACCGCCAAAGTTCGCACGAACGCTTCTTCGCCTGCGGGAATGATCCCCAACCACGTCGAATGCCATTCCGGCGAGGCGGTCATGTTCGTGCGGTGCTCACCCACGAGAAACGTGTTGCTCAGCCCATCCACGATTTCTGTGAAGCGAGTCGGCTTGTTGTGGCCAAAAACTCCCTCGCCAAGAACGAGCGTTCCGGGTGGAGTCGTCGAGACGCTATCCAAATCCGTGAGGCCAAAGCTGCCCACGTAGTTCGCGGTGGGGAGCGTCACGATTGGCGCGCCCGAACTTTCGTTGTTGAGCGTCCAGAACTCTGCCGAGGGGTCTGAGGGACAGCGAAAGACTGGCAACGCCTTGTTTCGAATGCCCGCATTCGAGACGTGATCCACCGTCGCATTGAAATTGATCTGCCGATACAGCGCCGTGTTTTCCAATTGCGGCAGCAGGAGCGCCGCCCAACTCCAACCAGTGGGGCCGTTGGCATCCGGAGCATTGCCCGAAACCCCCAGCCAGCCCGGAGGAAGACATTTGGCATTCTCGTGGTAGCTATGCAGAGCGATGCCAATCTGTTTGAGATTGCTCTGACATTGCGCCTTTCGAGCCGCCTCGCGAGCCGCCTGTACGGCAGGCAACAACAGCGCAATCAAGATGGCGATGATGGCAATGACGACCAGTAATTCGATCAACGTGAAACCACGCGGTGTTGATCGGCCGCGTGAGCGTAAAACAACACGTTCAGAATTCATCACAAAAGACTCCTCAAGGCAAATACAAAACCGACATCGCGCCAGGCATCAACAAAATGCCGCACGGCCGGAATCAAAGGTGGAGGGCATTCAAGCCTCGCCAAGGAATGGCGAGCCAAACGACCGAGACGTTGATAGCCACGCAAATGCCGAGCACATCAGGCGGCTCGAACAGTGGCTAATCCGCAGCGATTAGCAAGACGTCTCAAGACCCTGAGGAGGTGCGCGAGGAGCTGCCGCGGTGACGGCAGGAAGGAGTTCGCACTGTGACGTCGCCAACTCTGTGACAATCGCCAAGCAAACGGGCTCGCCCAGGATTATCACGCTCGTCGGTGCGAGGTGGGGCAACGCCAAAAACTGACACAGCGAGCAATCATCATCGTGGCAAGGCAACCGGCTTTCGGTCGGGGCCGACGGAACCGGATGCGAATGACTTTGACCGTGTGCGTGAGAATGCGAGTGCTGATGTTTGTGACTGTGCTGGCAGCCGTTTGAGCGGGAATGGGACGCCGTTTGAGCGGCTGACTGATCCCGTTTCGACACCGCGCAATCGGCATGGTCATGACTGTGGCTCAAAGCCAACGTCATCCCCACGAGAAGCCAAACGGCCCACGCGGAAACCAAACAGCGGCGTAAAACAGTGCGGTGCATAATCAGCCAAAAACGCTGGGCGAGAAGTTCGACGCTCACAATTACGGCAAAACACGTGAATTGTGACGGATAAGTTTCCCCAAGCGGGCCGGATTGTGGCGTGCTCACTCACGTCGAACAATCCACGTCTCATGAAATTTCAACGTGCTTTTCATCCGCAGATCGGC
>JANNDA010001299.1:0-2913 GCA_031387195.1 Planctomyces sp.
ATCGAAACTTTCCACGCGTTCATTGCTTCGCGGTTTCTGATCCGACGGAATCAGCTCCTGCATGTGTTCGTTGTCCATGCTTCCTCTGCCGTATAGAAGCTAATTCGTCAGACGCTGCGGAGAGCTGTCGATGCCAATCCACTTTTACTCCAAGAGTTCTGAGTACAGTTGGCTGTCAAATTTCTCGGAGCACGGGTTCAAATTGGACGGTGCCCATTGGCTAAGCGTCGAGCACTTCTACCAAGCGCAGAAGTACGCCGGGACGGAAGCGGCCGAGCGAATCCGTCAAGCCGACTCGCCACTCAAAGCCAAGAAGGCTGGGCAGGATCAGTCTCTCGCGCCTCGCCCGGACTGGGATCAGATCAAGGAAGACGTGATGCGGCGAACGGTTCGAGCCAAGTTTGAGCAGAACCATCGGCTGCAAGTGCTGCTGCTGAGCACCGGGGATGAAGAGCTGATTCACGAGTCTAAGAGTGACCTGTTCTGGGGGCGGAACCAGGATGGGGGCGGAGACAACCGGCTCGGCGCGATCATCATGGAGGTCCGCCAATCTCTACGAAGGTCAGTGTGAATCAAGAGTGCCATCGGCTGATGCTTCGCCAGATCTAAGGTTGACAGGATCGGCGACCGTATCGGGCCGGTGAAAACAACTTCGAGGCGGTTCCCAATTTTTGCACAGTTCGTGCGAACCTTTTTGATCGGCCGCGCATCTAGCTGGCCCGATCCCGATTCGTCGTCGTGCTGTCGATGCCGACGAGGATCATTTTTTGCAAAGGGCTCTCAAATGGTCTCCTGTTTCATGTCTGCCGAGTTTTGTCGGTCGCGGTCCCCGCCCCTGCTAGGGGTCAGGCTGCATCAACGACAACGCTCGGCTCGCGAAAAGCCGAACGTGTTGGCCGTCTACGCCGACAAGTTTGCTCTTTGGCAATTGACATGAGACAGGACGCGAGAAGACGCACAACTTAGGTTTCGTCTTGATCGAAGGCGCTTGGCCAACGATCTGTCTCGCCCTTTGATTGGCAGGTGTGTGCTTGCTTCACACCGGGCCTCGGCAACATTTTATTATTCCGCTGCTGTGAAAGTTCGTCACTGAAGTGACGGTCTTTCTCATTGGATGGAACCCTGTGTTGCCGAGGTTGGCCGGTGTGCCGGCGGTACGCACAAGAACGTCAGTCTCCCGCGAACCGACGGGCATTCGGTTCATTTCAGAAGTCTGTTCCCCGTGGCTCTCGGGCCAACTGGACAACTTCTGCCAGACCGCGCACGCACAACGCTTCTCAGGTGGGAGCAGTATGGCGCGGTGTCCGGAGCCCGCTTCAATCACCACTGAGGGCTGCCTTTGGACGGTGCCGCAAGGCCACTGGAGTCTGCTTGTTCTCGACGCAAGCGATCAACTCGATCGGCTGCCAAGGAACAGCAGGTATCGACTGTGCAACGATGGGGCAAGATGCTTGTGTTTCAGGGAATGCTCACGCGCATTTGCATCGACCGATGGCGGGACTTTGGTCCTTATGGCTCGATGCGGTCGGCGACGTTGGACAAACCTTGGGAACCCGAACGGGAAGTCGATATCTCTTCGCAACCCTGTCTTGGTAGTCTGTGCGAGCCGCGTTGTGGAGTTTTTTCCTCGACGCGGCTCGCCTGTTTTTACAGACGCCCATGAACACAGCAGGAGCTGCGAACTTGATCGGCGAATCTCCCCTGGCTGCGGTCATTGAACTCTGGCAGTTGCTGCGAACGGATGCGCCGCGAGAAACGTTGCTTCCCAGGCTGACCGCCGCCGCCGAGTTTTCGCTTCAGTTGCGATTTCCGCTGTTCGGCGTGTTGCCATCTGCCTGCGAACACGCCGATCCTGAAATTCGAGCTGCGGCCTTGTGGCTCCTGGCGGAGGCGACTGGTCCGGTCGCTTGGAAACGGATCGTGGCCGGTCTCGATGATTCCGAGCCGAGCGTCCGAGTCGTCGCAGTCCAAGTGTTGCGCATCTCGGCTGAGGACGATCCGCCGCGACTGTTGCATGGCTTGTTTCATCCCGATTCGACGGTTCGTCATGCGTTGTGTCTTCTGCCGTGGCTGGAGGCGGGACGACCATACTACCTGCACCTGTTGGCGGACGAGGCTTGCCGGGAACTCGTGATCGCTCGCATTTCCGGAGCGACCATCGACGACGAAACCCTGCAACGAGCAGCCGCACTCTTTGCAGAAGGACATCTCGATGAAGCCCCTTTTTTTCGCTTGATGCAATCGCGATTTCGCGCTCAGGGATATTCGGAAACGCTCTGGGAATTGTTCCGCGAGGCAACGCGGAATCGAGTTCTGAATCAAGAACAACTGATCGCGATCGCGTCCAGCGATCTTCCCGCGTTGTGCTTGCTGCGCGAGATCATCCCGAAGTGCCTGCCCGGCGCGCTGCCAATGTTGTGGTGGTCACGAGCACTGATGCAGCTCCAACTCGATGAAGTGTTTTTACTCGCGAGCGAAGGGCCGGCGCGGCCTCTCCGTGAGATTCAGCATCTGTTGCAAACTGCCCGCAGTGAGCGCGGACTGGCGGTTCTGCACAAAGCTCCTTCGGCCGACATTCTCGACGATCTGCTCGATCACTTCTGGCGGCCGCAGCCCGATGGCCACTTCCAGACACCGCAATGGTTTGAGGCTCATAGCGTGTCGCATCGCCGAATGCCGGGAGGACCGCGAGACTCCGCGGCGTACATGATTGCGAACAACGAATTTCCTCGGCGACTGGCCGCTGCGATTTTCTGGGCGGCGTACCGTCATAGTCAGTGGCATCCAGACGCGGCGGTTTTGTGCGCGAGAATCGAACCTCGGTTGTTGATCATGTCGGCGGTCCCCGTTGACGTTCGGCAGCAGGCCATCGAGACCATCCTGCAATCGACAAACGACGGTCCAGGCTTCGCG
>JANNDA010001307.1:0-5748 GCA_031387195.1 Planctomyces sp.
CGCCATTCTGTTTCACAGACCGGGGGCGTCGCTTCGCTCAGCCCCCGGCTAATCGCTGGCAAGCCGCCGGCTTGAAGACACGTCGTTGGTAACAAGTTAAGTCCCGGGCTACCTACTTTTCTAACGCTCACGCCATGAAACAAATCTTCCTTCACGCGGTACTTTTGCTCTTACTCGGCTTGTCGTCGCAAACGGCCTTCGCTGCTGACGAACAGGTGGGGATCGAGTTCTTCGAGAAGAAAATCCGTCCGGTGTTGGTTCAGCATTGCCAAGAATGTCATGCCGCCGACTCAAAGGCGATCAAAGGCGGGCTGTTGCTCGACAGCCGCGAAGGTTGGCGGAAAGGGGGAGATTCAGGGCCGTCGATCATCTCCGGAAAACCGAATGACAGTTTGCTGATCAAGGCGCTGCGGCATGAAGACGGCCTGGAGATGCCGCCCAAAGGAAAACTGCCCGATGAGATCGTTGCCGACTTCGTGAAGTGGGTGGAGATGGGGGCTCCCGATCCGCGCAAGGGAGGCCCGATCAAAGTCATCAAGCGTGAGATCGACATCAAGGCGGGCCAGCAGTTCTGGTCGTTCAAATCAATCACTTCGCCGCCGATTCCGTCCGTTAAAGCGACCAGTTGGCCGGCCTCGACGATCGATCGCTTCATCCTGGAAAAGTTGGAAGCGGTCGGATTGCAACCTGTCGCTGACGCCGATCGGACAGCGCTGTTACGACGAGTGACCTTTGATTTGATCGGAGTCCCACCGTCGCCCGAGGAGCTGGATGCGTTCGCCGCCGATCAGTCTCCAGAGTCTTACGAACGAGTCGTCGAGCGGTTGCTGGCGTCGCCACATTTCGGAGAGCGCTGGGGACGGCACTGGCTGGACCTTTCGCGGTTTGCGGAATCATCCGGTGGAGGTCGCTCGATGATCTTTCCGGAAGCATGGCGGTATCGCGACTACGTCATTCGCTCGTTCAACGACGGCAAATCGTTTGATCGCTTCGTGCTCGAACAGCTCGCGGGCGATCTGTTGCCGGCCGACTCGCCGCAACAGCGTGAGGAGCAACTGGTCGCGACCGCGCTGTTGGCGCTCGGCCCGACGAACTACGAAGAGCAAGACAAGCTGGCCTTGGAATTCGATGTCGTGGACGAGCAGATCGACACGATCGGCAGAACATATCTCGGCATGACAATTGGCTGTGCTCGCTGCCACGACCACAAGTTCGATCCGATCCCGACGCGCGATTACTACGCGATCGCCGGAATCCTGCGGAGCACGCACTTGCTGATCCACGACAACGTTTCCAAATGGCACGAAACGCCGCTGCCAATGTTGCCTGAGCAAGAAGCGGCGCTGAAACAACACGACCTGCTCGTAGCCGAGCTGAAAAAAGAAATCGAACTCGCCAAAGAGGCAGAGAAGAAACTGGCTGCAGCGAAGAAGCTCGCTGGGGATGATTCCGACGCTCCCGGCACGCCGCGCGGACCAATCAGCATCAAAGAATTCGCGGGACTGGCGCTGGATGACACGCAAGCGAAAATGGTCGGTGAGTGGGTCGAATCGCAGTTCAGTAAGCACTACATCGGCGAGGGCTACATTCATGACGGCAACAAAGACAAAGGGCAAAAGACGCTGACGTTCTCGCCCATCGTCCCGAAAGCCGGTGTGTACGAAGTTCGCTTGGCCTACAACGCAGGCGAGACTCGGGCGACGAACGTGCCGATCGAAATTCTCGATCTCGACGGCGAGCACGACCTCAAGATCAACCAGCGCGTCGCACCGCCGATCGATCACCGCTTCGTGTCGCTGGGCAAATTCCGCTTCGACGAATCGGGTCAGTGGTACGTCCGCATCAGCAACGAGGAAACCGACGGGCATGTCATCGTCGATGCGCTGCAATTGCTGCCCATCGATGCGAACAAGCCCACGCCTCCTCCAGCTACAAGCAAGGATCTTGCCGCCCAGCGCCGCGTCGAAGCGCTCAAGCAAAGAGAGATCAATCGAGGTCTGACGTCGTTAATGGACTACGAAAAACGGCTCAAAGAACTCAACGACAAAGCGCCGTACCGTCCAATGGCCATGTCCGTCACCGAAGCTAAGCAGATGGAATCGACGCACATTCGTATTCGAGGCAACGTGCATGTGAAGGGAGAACAAGCTCCGCGCGGTTTCCTAAAAGTAGCGACTTACGGCTCGGCACCCGCGGTGCCAGATCAACAAAGCGGCCGACGCGAATTGGCGGAGTGGATCACCAGTCGCTCGAATCCACTGACCGCGCGAGTGACCGCCAACCGAGTTTGGCAGCATTTGTTCGGCGAAGGACTCGTTCGCACCGTGGACAACTTCGGCACAACCGGCGAGACGCCTTCGCATCCGGAATTGCTGGATCACTTGGCCGTGAATTTGCAGCAGTCCGGCTGGTCTCTCAAATCACTGGTCCGCGAGACCGTGTTGTCCCGCACGTATCGACTGGCGAGCGGCGTTGAAGAGGTAAATCTGAAATCTGAAATCTCAAATCTCAAATCAGCGACCGCCATAGATCCTGAAAACCGACTTCTGTGGCGACAAAACCGACGTCGGCTGGATGTGGAAGCCATGCGTGACGCGATTCTCTCGGCGTCCGGTTTGCTCGACCGAACGATGTTCGGCCGCACGATGAAGTCTCCGAAACAAGATGGTCCGAACGCGAACATTGGCGAGATGACTTATGTCTTCGACGACGCTCGTCGCAGCGTCTACACGCCGATCTTTCGCAATCGCCTGCTAGAGATCTTCGACTCGTTCGATTTCGCGAACCCCAACGTCTCGCTCGGCCGTCGCAACGTGACAACGGTTCCCACGCAGGCGCTCTATTTGATGAACAGCCCATTCGTGATGGACCAATCCCGCGAAGCCGCTCGCGAGTTGCTTTCCGCATCCGGTCTTACCGATGAGCAGCGACTCATGTTCGCCTACCGCACAACCCTGGGCCGCTCTCCCACCGCTCGCGAACAAGCAATCGCGCTGCGAGTTGTTGCGCCGTCCGCCGAGAACACCGCGCCCAGTCCCATCGCTTGGGAACGGCTTTTCCAAGCTTTGTTTGCCAGTGTCGATTTTCGCTATGTTGATTGAAGGACTCTCATGAAGGTCGGACTTTTTCTTCCCTGTTACATCGACCAACTCTTTCCGCAGATTGGCATGGCCACGCTGACGGTGCTAGAGCGATTTGGTTGTGAAGTGGAATTCCCGGAGGCACAAACTTGCTGTGGCCAACCGATGGCCAACACCGGCTTGTGCGAACAGACGCGCCCGTTGGCGGAACGCTTCTTCGAGATCTTCAAACCGTATGAGTACGTCGTCTGTCCGTCCGGAAGCTGCACCGCGATGGTGCGTGAGCACTACGACGACTACCTCGGCGGCAAGCCTGGGTTTGAGCAACTCAAATTGAAGACGTTCGAGCTAACGGAATTTCTCACGGACGTTCTCAAAGTGATTCAGCCAGCCGGGCGGTTTCCTCACAAGGTTGGCCTGCATCAAAGCTGTCACGGCTTGCGCGAACTGCGACTCGGCAGTTGCAGCGAGATCGTGGGCCCTGAGTTCAATAAGGCGCGTCAGTTGTTGGAAGGTCTCGAAGGAATCTCGTTCTCGAAACTGACTCGCGCCGACGAGTGCTGCGGCTTCGGTGGAACATTCGCCGTCGCCGAAGAGGCGGTCTCTGCCATGATGGGCCTCGATCGCATCCACGATCACGAACAAGCCGGCACCGAAGTCCTCACCGCCAACGACATGTCCTGCCTGATGCACCTTGACGGGTTGATTCGCCGTCAGAAGAAGCCGATTCGTGTCATGCACATCGCTGAGATTTTGGATCAAAGCGGAGTTGGGTTGAGGACGTAGGGCGGCTTCGCCGCGCTGTGGTTTGTGCGCCGCCGCCTTACAACCGGCAAAGTTCGTCTAATCTTCCCGATCGGCAATCTTGGCCTGCATTGGGACTCCCCCGCTTGCCGATTTCACGAGGTGTGATCTCGTCATCCGCAAGGGGAGACATGATGCCGATTCGGGCGTGCTGGAACTCAGTTGTCGTGTGGTCTCAAAAGTGGCGTCCGGCAAAGCGACGCCGACAGAGCTTCGGCTTCTTTGCCGAGGCATTCGAGTCACGGCGCATGCTGTCGGCGTTCTTCGTCAACAGCCTGGAAGATTCGCACGATGCGAATCCCGGCGACGGTATTGCGGCTGACGCCAACGGCGCGACAACGCTTCGTGCCGCTATTGAAGAGGCGAACGCTCACATCGGAGCGGACTCGATCACGCTCCCTGTTGGCCACATCAATGTCGTCGGCAGCGGGTTCACCGTAACCGACGCGTTGACGATTCACGGAGCAGGTGGCGGGCAAAGCGTGATTGACGGCTTGGCCTTCGATCAAGTGTTTCAGTTCGCTGGCTCCGGCAGTTTGAACTTATTGGGCGTCACCGTGAACTCGGCTCGCGAACTGGCCGCCGCCTCACGGTCGAGTCTCTTGACCACAAATTCGCGGCAAGCGGATCTCGTCATCGCGTTCTCGTCATCGCCGAACGCGCCTTTCCCGATCGACACAAAACCGGCGTTAGAAATCACGCCGTTGAAGGGATTTTCGTCGGACAACATTCTCGACAGAGTTCCGCTGCTGCCTGACACCAGGCTCGCGAAAGCGATCAACACACTCGACAGGCTGATACGGCCAGACAATGCGGTGATCCCAACGCCGGATGCGTCGATTGAGGACATCGTCAACGCGCTCTTTGAAAGCGAGTCATCAGACTTGGTGTTGCCAATCGGTGCGGAAAAGAAATCGACTCCGATGGTCGAGGACCGTTCGACGAAACCGGCAACGATGCCGATGTCTGACAGCGATCGTCCAGCCACTCCCGCACCTGATGCGGGGGGGCAGGACGTCGATCCGATGTCACCGTTCGACGAGATGATGAGCGACTCGGACAACGACGATGAGCAATCACTCGCGAATCCGGTTTCCAGCGATGCGGTACAAGCGGTCCTAAGCGGCTGGGCGGACGAAGCTGGTTGGCAAGCCCCCGATTTCTGGACCAACGGTTCGCAGACGCAAGTCGTCGCTCGGCCAGAATCCGGACGTAAGCTCGGTGCGATGGCCGTTGCCGTGCTCAGCGGCATCTCAGCTCAATCGTGGTCTACGGGACCCCGTTGGCTGCGTGATTCGGTCAACGTCTCCGCTTGGCGACGTCGGCTGGCACAACTTCGCCGCCGAGCGCGATAAGACGTAAAACAGGCGGCTCGCCTGTTTGTCTTGGGCTCATTCTGGCTTTGAAGCGGCCGGGGGTCTTCGCTAGCAGAGGTCATCGGGCATCTCTGTCTTTATTCGCCTGTCACCATTCGTCTGTCGTCAACAGTCACACCAAGAAAAGGGCAGACGACTGGAGGCAAACGAATCATGAAGTCAGGCCAGTCAAAGACGCCCCACGGTGAGATGCTGACTCGCTTCGCGGTCGCCAATTCAGCTTCATCCGACTAAGTCGTCCACAGACGCAACACGAAGCATTGCTTGAAATGGAAAATGGATTTTTGGAGGGATCGCTCCGATGTCCGGGCATCCGCGGATGAAAGGCGGCGAGAGCGCCCAAAAGGCGGATTGCTAACATCTTTTTGTCCCACATCTTTTTGTCAGCCGTTCGAAATGCAGAGCTGACAAAAAAATGTGGGACAAAAATCGAAAAGCAGGGCCGGAGATTTCGCATGACGATCGGTGACTCGGTTGGGTTGCGCAAG
>JANNDA010001346.1:0-4865 GCA_031387195.1 Planctomyces sp.
GCGACCGTTAGGGAGTGGCCGTGTTCGGTGTCTCTCGCACCGCTCGTGTCTGGCCGCTCCCTCACGGTCGCGGTACGGTTTCTGTGTGCGCGACAGGCGATGTGATTTCGGGGCCGGTGAAGGAACCGATTGTGGCGATCGATCTGCGAGTCGATGAGTTGTTCGAGCGATATCAGGACATCCAGCGCTACGTCGGCTGGACGCAGGCCGACGCGGATCGGGTGCTCGCCGCGGCACCGTTCGTGGAGTCGTCGTTCGTCGAACTCATCGACGACTTCTATCGCGAGATCTCCGAGCACGAGGCGACTCACAGGGTCATCACTGGCGGCGACGCGCAGATCGAACGCTTGAAGGGAACATTGCGAGCGTGGCTCAAGGAACTCGTCACTGGCCCTTATGACATGGCATTTGCCGAACGTCGCTTCCGCGTCGGCTATCGGCATGTCGAAATCGGACTCAAGCAAATCTATGTCGAGGCGGCGGTCTCGCGTTTGCGGAACGGTCTGCTGCGAGTGCTCCGGCAGAACTGGCCCAGTGGCCGCGACGCCGACGAACTCGCGGCCACGATGCGGTCGCTCAGCACGCTGATGGACCTCGACTTGGCGATCATTCAAGACGCTTATGAGACCGCCTCGAACGATCGGCTGATGCGCTCCGAGCGGCTGGCGGCGATCGGCCGAGTCGCCGGCGGGATCGCTCACGAGTTGCGGAATCCGCTCAACGTGATGCGCACTTCGGTGTACTTTCTGCGGAACGCCAAAAACGCCGTGCCGGAAAAGATTGCCGAACACCTGCAGCGCATCGAGCGGCAGGTCGCCGCGTCGGACTCGGTTATCTCGGCGTTGTCCGAGTTCGCGAAGCTACCAATGCCGAACTTGCAGCCGATGTCCGTTCTCGAATGCTTGAAGAATTCCGCGCCGCTCGACTCCTGGCCGGAGAACGTGGAACTGATCTTCCAGATTCCAGACGGCCTCTCCAACGCGCTGGCCGATGAAAAGCAAATGGCCATCGTCTTTGGCAACTTGATCCGCAACGGCTGCGACGCGATGCCCAACGGCGGACGATTGACGCTCTCAGCGCGGTGCCTGCAAGAACACATCGAGGTCGCTGTGATCGACACCGGCTGCGGCATCAAGGCGGAAGACCTGCCTCATATCCGCGAACCATTTCGCTCGACCAAGGCTCGCGGCATTGGATTGGGTTTGGCGCTGTCGCACGCCATTCTCGAAAAGAACTGCGGCACGCTGAAGGTCATCAGCGAACTTGGTCACGGCAGCACCTTCACGGTCGTGCTGATAGCGGAGAAATGTTGAATTTCCATCTCGGGACACTTCACGCGGGAAGCATTGGCCCATTGATACAAGCCCGACGCGCCAGCGAGTGAACCAGTCACGGCCCGATCCACTCGCTGGCGCGTCGGGCTTGTATTTGTGTCATTCCTGACCGCGCGCGGTATGTGTCTTGGAACAACTTGGCGTAGGCCAAGTGCCGGTTGGTCGATAGTATCCGGCCCGTTGAAATTGACCGTCTCATTCAGGAGTCAATCGCATGTCTGCCGTCGAGGTTGCTCCACAAGTTCGCCCACTTTTGGAAGGGGCGGTCGCGGCCTTGCAGCGAATCACCGAATCCGAATTGGACTCAGACGTTGTCGAGCGGATGCACGAGCTTGGCGAACGCAAGGAGTTCCTCGATCCCGTTGAGAAGCAAGAGTACGCAAGGCTGGTGAACTTCTGGATGAAGCGGACGATCGAAAAGGCCGACGCGATGGTTGCGTTGCAGCGGATTCGTGATGCGGTTCCCGACCTCGTGGCCTCGCTGTGAGACTCCGTGCGGCCGAGCCACTGTGGCGAGGCTGAAGATGAACGATCCCGATTTGCTCTATCTGCGGAGGCGGCTGGCACAAGTCGGGTTCGATTGCACGAAAGCGGACTTCGAGTGACTTGGTCATGATCGATCACACGACATCTGCTGGTGAGTGGACTTCGTCCAAGCCGTACTTCTCCAGCAGCCGGTACAGCGACCGGCGCGAGATGCCCAACATCAGAGCCGCACGGCTCTTGTTGCCCTTTTGTTTTTGCAAGACCTCGACGACGCGAGCCTTTTCAATCGAGGCCAAAGTTCCGTCATCGGCGAGTGCGGTCGGGATCGACGTCGCGGAAACCGCTGCTCCGGTCGTTGTCGTCGGATGTAGCAGCAGGGCCGGCAGTTCGTCGGTCGTGATGAATTGGTCGTCGGCCAGAATCTTCCCGCGTTCGATGACGTTGATGAGCTGCCGGATGTTGCCGGGCCAGTTGTACGTTTCGAGCACTCGCAGCGCGTCGGGAGCAATGTGCCAATCGGGGCCGAGGAAGTGATTGACCAGCAGCGGAATGTCGCCAGCTCGCGTTCGCAGCGGCGGCAGGTCGAGCGACATGACGTTGATGCGATAGAACAAATCCTCGCGGAAGCGATGCGCGGCGACTTCGGCGGCGAGGTCGCGGTTCGTGGCGGTGATGACTCGCACATTGACGCGGCGTTCTTGCAGCGAACCAACGCGGCGCATCGAGCCGTCTTGCAGCACTCGCAGCAATTTGGCCTGCATGACGCCGGGCATCTCGCCGATTTCGTCGATGAACAGCGTGCTGCCATCAGCCAGTTCAAACAGGCCGGGCTTGGCGACGACCGCTCCAGTGAACGCCCCTTTTTCGTGGCCGAAGAGTTCGCTTTCGAGCAACGTCTCGGTCAGCGCGGTGCAGTTGATCGAGACCATCGGCCGACCCGCTCGCGAGCTGTGTTCGTGCAACGCGCGCGCGACCAGCTCTTTGCCGGTGCCGCTTTCGCCTTGAATCAGGATCGCCTTATCGCTGGGGCCGGCTTTGCCGATCAGCTTAAAGACCTCCTGCATCACGGGTGATTCGCCGATCATCCGCAGCTTCGGCTGGCTCCGTTCGAGCACCGCCTTGAGCTGCACGTTCTCTTGGCTGAGCCGCCGTTTCTCGTACGCCTTTTGAATGAGCGTTTCGAGTTCCGCCAGCGAGAATGGTTTCGAGAGGAAGTCATACGCCCCCAGCTTCATCGCTTGCACGGCAGTCTCGACGGTCGCTTCGCCGGTCAGCAGGATGACTTCGCATTCTGGAGACAACTCTTTGACTCGTTGCAGCAGGTCAATGCCCGTCAGTCCCGGCATCGCCATGTCGGACACGACGACATCGAACTGCCGATCCTGCAACAGCCGCAGCGCATCGTTGACTCCGGGAGCTTCTTTCACATGAAACCCGCGCTTCGCAAACCGCCGCGCGGCCGTGTCGCGGAACTCGTCGTCGTCATCGACGAACAGAAGCTCGACTTGGCTGGGATCAAAGGCTGTATTCAAAGTGCCGTTGCTCATGGCAGGTCTTTCTCATTGAACCGCACGCTGTCGCCACGCTCGCCAAGAGCGTGGGCTTTCCGCGAATCATCCGCCCACGCTCTTGGCGAGCGTGGCGACTCAATCAACAAGTCGAAGCACCAGGACTTCACACGGCGCGTGCCGTAACAATGCCTAGGTGACAGAGCCTAGCAGAAACCGTATGACACCGTGGTAGCCGTGCGACGGCATGACGATCAAGTCGGCGTGTGCCTCGGTGGCGAACGCGGCGATGCGATCGCCGGCGTCCCCTTCCAAGACTTTCGAGCAGACTCCCGCGAACTGCGGACGCGACTTCAAGTAGTCCGCGAGGTGCGTCTTGGCGAGATTCAGCCAACGCTCCGGTTCGACTGTAGCAATCACTTCGCCCGCATACGGAATGAAATTGGGGAGCAGCGCCACATGAATCACATGAACTTGCTCCGGCTTCTGAGTGATTTCCAATGCCGTTTGAATCGCCGCGTCAGACGCAGCCGAGAAGTCGATCGGTACGAGCACACATTTCTTCGGGGACCAGGACATGAGGGTTCTCCTTGGATCGTGAAACGCGACGAAGTTGATCGCTCGTTGTTCACATCAGGCAAAGGTCATGCCGCTCCAAGTCACCCGAAACGTCAGCGAGGGCGAACGCTTCACGCGGCTCCGAGTTCACTGTCTTCTGGAGCGCCCGCCCTCGCTGACGCTTCGGGTTATTCAGCCAGTTTCGCGCCGCGAGTGTGCGGCCCAAGGGATTGACGTGCGGAGCTGTCACACACCGATCGTGCGAATCCGCCCGTAGCGTACTCGGCTCGCGTGCGATGGCTCGTTGCTTGTGCTTCGCGAACCGCTCCATCCGCACGCGAGCCGCGTACGCCGCGCCTTTGGCATCGCGCTTGCAACGTCGTCCGCCGAACCTCTCACTTCGTCTTGGAAAGGACGGCCATCGTGCTCACGCTCAAAAGAATTCTGTGCCCGGTCGATTTCAGTGACCTGAGCCTCAACGCTCTACGATTCGCAGTCGAATTGGCATCTACGTTTCAGGCGGAGTTGCATCTGCTGCATGCCTTCGAGGGCTACGACGCGATCTCGTTGAACCCGGAGACGGCGTTGATTCCGATGCCGCAGTGGCTCACCGAACTGCGACAGGTCTGTCACGAGAAGCTGGCGGCGCTACCAAGTGCCGACCTCGCCGCGCGTTGCCCGTCGATCGTGCGAGCTGATCGGGAAGGTCCGGCGATCCATGAGATCCTCGTTTACGCCGCACACGAAAAGATCGACTTGATCGTGCTGGCGACTCACGGCCGAACCGGGTTGAAGCACCTCTTGATGGGCAGTGTGGCCGAGAATGTCGTCCGCAGCGCCACCTGCCCGGTCCTCACCATCCGTGGGACTGAATCGGCTACGGGTTGAGGACCGGGCAGGTGGCGCTGCGGACGACATTCTCGGCCACACTGCCCATCAAGAGGTGCTTCAACCCGGTTCGGCCGTGAGTCGCCAGCAC
>JANNDA010000303.1:0-5319 GCA_031387195.1 Planctomyces sp.
CAAGAGAACCTGTCCGACTCACGCCGCGAGCAACTGCAATCGCTGCCCGTCCACCTCTTGAAGACCGGCCGCGCCTGGGTTCTCAAAGAACATCTCCGTGACCTGTGGCATCACGCGACCCCCGCCGCCGCTCGCGAGTTCTTCCAGGGCTGGTACTCGTGGGCCATCCGCAGCCGCCTGGAACCGATTAAAGAGGTCGCGCAGATGATCCGCAAACGCTTGGACAACATCGTGAACTACTGCCGCCATCACATCACCAATGCCGTCTCCGAAGGACTCAACAGCAAAATCATGTCCCTCAAACGACGTGCCGCCGGCTATCGAAACCTGCACAGCTTCATCACTGCCATCTACTTCCATTGCGGAGGACTCGACATGTACCCAAGACAACTCGTTTAGATCAAGACCCACACCGAAGTCCGATGGACCAACATTTGAGGAGCCGTCATGAAGATCACGCACGTTGAAGTCATCCCTATTCGTATCCCGCTGAAACCCGCGCGGCACATGGTGACGGCGCTCGGTTGGCATACGGAATCGAAATACTTGTTGATTCGAGTCGGTACGGATGCTGGCATCGAAGGGATCGGCGAAGCGACCGTGATGCCGAATTGGAGCGGTGAGACTGTGTGGGGTGCGAAAGCGATCCTCGACAACGTGCTCGCTCCGAGTGTCATTGGTGCTGATCCCACCAACATCGAAGACATCGACCGGCGGATGGACAAGACGGCGCGGCACAACTGGTTCGCGAAGTCGGCTATCGAAATGGCCTGTTGGGATATCGCAGGCAAAGCGGCCAGCAAACCGGTTTATGAACTCCTCGGCGGAGCGGTACGACCGTTGACGGTGCGCTGCCGATTCTCGATGGGCGCTTATGAACCGGAACGCGCTCGTGCGCGAGCACTCGAATTGGTGGCGGAAGGTTTCACGACCATCAAAGTGAAAGTCGGTGGCAAGGCCGAAGAGGACATCACTCGCGTGCGCACCGTTCGTGAGGCGATTGGGCCGGATCTCGGCCTGACGATTGATGCGAACTGCGGCTGGGATGTCGAGACCGCGATTCACTGCGTCAACGCCTTGGAGGATTGCCGCATCGCGCTCAATGAGCAGCCGACACCCGACGGTGACTACGGCGGACTCGCTCGCTGCCGTCGCGAGACGCCGCCGCCGGTCATGGCCGACGACATGTGTTTTGATTTGATTCACGCCCGCGAGCTGATTCGGAACGACGCCTGCGATCTCATCAGCGTCTATCCCGGCAAGAACGGTGGCATCCGCAAATCGAAAGCAATCGTGGAGTTTGCCGGTCAACACGGTGTGAAGTGCAGCATCGGTTCCAACCTCGAATGGGACGTCGGGACCGCCGCGATGCTGCACCTAGTTGTCGCCTGTCCGAACATGGTCGTGGAAGAATACCCCGGCGATATCCTGGGTCCGGTGTATCACGAAGTCCGCATCGCGAAGAACCCGATCGACATTCGCGGCCCGCTGGTCACGCTCAGCGACCGACCTGGCCTGGGAGTTGATGTCGATTGGGACATCGTGCGGGAGCATCTCCAAAAACCGTAGCCACAAGCTTCCAGCTTGTGAGCCGCTCCCAGCAGTCCGAGTACTTCACACCCTTCACATAATCGTTTGCTGGCAAGCTGGAAGCTTGCCGCTACGGTAGGACAAGAGAACTTCAACCATGCTTCGATCAATTCAAACCGCCGTGTTGTTGGTATTTCTGATGTGCCTTTGTACGACAACTCTTCTTGCCGAAGACCTGGAACGCATCGAAGTCTCGACTGATCGAAAGGGTTTTGTGTTGCAGCCGTCGGGCCGGAAGTTTGTCCCTTGGGGCTTCAACTACGATCACGACGAAGCCGGCCGTTTGCTGGAAGACTACTGGGAGACCGAATGGCCCAAGGTCGCCGCTGACTTTGGTGAGATGCGTGAATTAGGAGCGAACGTTGTCCGAGTGCATTTGCAGGTCGGCAAGTTTTTAACGGATCGAGACACGCCGAATGCGACAGCGTTGGACCGGCTCGGGCAGTTGTTGAAGCTGGCTGAGGAGCAGCGGCTTTATTTGGATCTGACGGGGCTCGGCTGCTACCACAAGCAAGACGTTCCGGCGTGGTACGACGCTCTTTCAGAAGCGGATCGCTGGACCGCGCAAGCGACGTTTTGGAGCGCGATCGCCAAGCACTGTGAATCGAGTCCCGCCGTGTTCTGCTACGACTTAATGAACGAACCTATTGTCCCCGGCGGGAAGCGCAACGCGGGCGACTGGTTGGGGCCGGCATTTGCCGGGAAGCATTTCGTCCAAGTCATCACGCTCGATCAAGCGGGTCGGCCACGTCCTGAGATCGCGAAGCTGTGGATCAAGACGCTGACGAGTGCGATTCGGAAACACGATCGACGGCATCTCATCACCGTCGGCCTGGTCGATTGGAGCCTTGATCGTCCCGGTCTGACCTCCGGCTTTCCGCCGAGCCAAGTGACCGACGATCTCGATTTCGTTTGCGTGCATCTTTACCCGGAGAGCAAAAAGGTCGATGCGGCGATCGAAACGCTGAAGGGGTTTCAGATCGGCAAGCCGGTGGTCATCGAAGAGACGTTTCCGCTGAAGTGCTCGACGGAAGAGTTCGCCGAATTTGTTGATCGCTCGAAAGCTCATGCGACGGGTTGGATCGGTTTCTATTGGGGCAAGACTCCGGCTGAGTATCGTCAAGGGAAGACAATCACCGATGCGATCATGCTGAAATGGCTGGAGTTTTTTCAGAATCAACGCGACTTCAAACCGTCGATGTAACCCGAAGCGTAAGCGAGGGCGGATGCTCCAAACGACTGTGAATTCAGAGCATCTTGGAGCGTTCGCCCTCGCTGACGCTTCGGGTTACTTAGGGAATCACAGGCGAGCCGCCTGTGCTACGACAAAGGGACTGCGCAATGATCATCGACGTGCATAGCCATGCGTGGGAGTACCCGGCTCACTTCAGCGACGACTTTCGCCAGCAGGCGAAGCGGGCGAAGACGGGGGTCGAGATGGACCTGACGGTGCGTTATGCGGACTATCGCCGACTAGCTCCCGATGACACGCGAACGATCGTTTTTGGTGGCAAGGCCAGACTGAGTGGGTTGTGGGTCGATGATCGTTACATCGCCAACTACGTCGCGGTGGACCCGGCGCGGTTGATCGGATTTCTATCAGTCGATCCAACTCAACCAGGATGGGAAGACGAGCTGCGGTTTGGGCATCAGGAGTTGAAGCTGCGCGGGATCAAACTGATGCCGATGTATGCCGGCTTTTGTCCGGAAGAATCTCGCCTTGATCCGTTGTGGGAATACGCGACCAAACACCGCTTGCCGGTGCTGCTGCACACGGGGACGACGTTCATCGCACAAGCGCCGCTGGAATGCACGCTGCCCAGACATGTCGATCCCGTGGCGACGCGATTTCCCGAAGTGCGGATCATCATGGCCCATCTCGGTCATCCGTATGAGGGAGAGGCGATCGTCACGGCTCGCAAACATCCGCACGTTTATTGCGACATCAGCGCGCTGCACTATCGACCGTTTCAGCTCTATCACAGCCTGATGCTGGTCCAAGAGTACGGCGTGTGGAACAAGATTTTGTTCGGGACCGATTACCCATTCACGAACGTGAACTCGACCGTCGAAGGTCTGCGAACGCTCAACGACATGCTCGCCGGAACAGCGTTGCCGCGGCTCAGCAGCGAGGCGATCGAAGCGCTGATCAATCGCGATTCGCTGCCGTTGTTGGGGCTTGATGACTAACCCGAAGCGTGAGCGAGGGCGGCGGATGCTTCACGGCGTTCTGAATTCGTAGTCGCGTGGAGCGTCCGCCCTCGCTCACGCTTCGGGTTACTTTGTCAGTTTCCCGACTCCGGCTTCTCTTCGCTGGCGGCTGCTTTGCGAGGGACCATCAGCTTGCGGAGCAGTGGTTCGATCTTGTCGATGTCGTAGGCCATCTCCACCAAGTTTCCCTTCGATGAGGCGATCCAGTACATCGGCACGGTTTGAATGCCGTAGTGACTGGCGATCGGATTGTTCCAGCCACGTTTTTCGGGTTCTGATTGGAAGATCGTCGGCCACTGGAGTCCGTTGGTGTCCAAGAATGTCTGCACTGCGGATTCGTTGTCGTCGTCGTCGAGATTCACGCTGATGACGTTCAGACGTTGCGGATCAATTTGGCCGAGGAGTTCTTGGAGCTTGGGAAGTTGCCGCACAAATGGCTGAGCTTGCGTGGTCCAGAAGACGACGAGCAGCGGCTTGCCGGTCATCTCTTCCGCGTTGAGGAATTCACCACCGATGGCTGGCCCGGCCAGTTGCAGCGGTTTGCCTTTGAGATTGAGCCGTCGCATGATCGGCGTCACGCGCTGAGCGGCGGGACTTTCTGGAAACTGCTCTGTGATGGTTGCGTAGCATTGCACCGCTTCGCCCGTCAGGCTGTGAAATTCGCAGCTTTGTCCGGCGGCGAACAACACGGGAATTGCTTGTCGTTCCTCTTGCGGGAAGTTCTTGGCGAACTGCCGTGCGAGCCTGGCGAACTCTTCCAGCGATTTAGGTTCATCACGACCAAACTTTTGAGCGTTCATCCGCGCGAAGTTGATGAGAGTCATTCCCGCTTCGACGGCGGCCTTTGATTTCGGATTTCGTTGGTAGAGCAAACTGGCGTGTTCATACAGTGCATCGATGTGGTCTTGTTCGCCAGCGATCGCCAGTTGCAATTCCGCTTCCAACAGATGATGCACGGCCAGATCAAACACGCGCTCTTTGTTGGGGTCTTTCGCCGTCTCTTTATGAGTGCGTGCGATCGCTTCCGTGGCCAGTTCCACGATCTGTTCGTTGCGCTCGCGTCGCAGCGTTGTTTGTTGTTCGGGACTTTGTGCCTCGGCGTCATCCGACCTGAAGAGCGGTTTGAGTTTGACCTGTGTGATTTTCAGGATGAACCATTCCGGCGTCTCTTTTTCCGGAGCTTTCATCTTCAGGTCTTCGCCCTCTTCGTCGGGCTCGGCCTGTTGGGATGACTTGCCCACGGCGGACGTCGTGACGACCCCTTGATCGTCCGCATCATCATCCGACTCTTCTTGTTTGGCTTGCTGAATCGTGTCTGACTCAAAGGTGGGATCGTCTTTCTCAACGGTCTTCGGAGCGGAGTCGCCGCCGCCGCATCCTGCAAGAATCGCTGCACTCACGACACAAGATCCGCACCACCACATTTTCGTCATCATCGCACCTTCCTTGGCTGCATGAGTCTGAAGTCATTGTTCGCAGGACTGACCGTGAAACATTCAGGCGAGCGGGGCGGCGTCA
>JANNDA010001382.1:0-2184 GCA_031387195.1 Planctomyces sp.
GAGTCACGCTGGGACATCGCGCGCTGGTTCATGCGTCGGTGGTCAGCGACGGAGCGATGATCGCAATCGGTGCGACGGTACTCAGTCGTTGTGTGATCGGCGAACAAGCACTGATTGCCGCCGGTGCTGTCGTGCTCGAAGGAACGCAGGTTCCGCCGAGAACGCTGTGGGCGGGATGTCCGGCCAAGCAAATCAAGGAACTCAACGACGGACAGCTCGCGCGGATGGCTCACGCATGGAAGCATTACGTCAACAACGGCCAATTGTCGCTGGCGAGGTACGGTCGAAAACACATTGATGAGATTTTGACGATTTCAAATCGTCGCTCAGGCGGCTCGCCTGAGATTTCAGCGGAGTAACCGCACAGGCGAGCCGCGTGTATTACGAGTGGCGCAGAGACGATTCCTTCAACGTTCCCAAACTGACGGCGGTGCTACTACAATCCCGCTCCCTTCGCCGGGCGTTTAGCCGGAGTTGTGAGGAACCGACGATTTCAAACCATTGCGATTGCCCAGGAGCTATCAACCGACATGCCGACTTCTCGAGTAATTCTGTTGATCAGTTTGGTTGTTGCCGCCGCACTCAGCCGGTTGCTGCCTCATCCCGAAAACATGACGCCGATCACGGCAATGGCGTTGTTTGCGGCGGCCTATTTGCCCAGCCGACGCCTGAGCTTGGGACTTCCGTTGGCGGCGATGCTGTTGGGTGACGTCATTCTTTATGCCACTCGTGATGCGGCTTATCAGAGCGTGATGGTGCCGTTGACCGCCTGCGTTTATTTGTCGATCGTCATCATTGGCTGCCTGGGACGCTGGTTGCAAACGAAGAAGTCGTTGGCTCGTGTTGCCGGGATGGCGACGCTGGGCTCGGTGTTGTTTTTCGTGCTGACGAACTTCGGTGTCTGGGCCGTGTTCACCGAGGCTTATCCGCGCACGTTGGCCGGTTTGCTTGATTGCTACGTCCTCGGCCTACCGTTCTTCCGCAATGCCTTGATCGGCGACTTGGGTTATACCGCCATGCTGTTTGGCAGCTTCGCGCTGTTGGAACGAACGGTGCCACAAGTGCGCGTTGCGAACGCGGCATAACTACTTCGAGCGGATGATGCGCCGTCCGCGTGATGCTCGGTAGCCGTACTCGATCGCGAACCAATTGGCGTATCGCTCGCGATCGTCCGTGCGTGTGTTGCGATCATCGAGAACGTGGCCGATTTCGTGGATCAGGACGTTGTTGAGATAAAAGTCCTTCAACGTTTCCCGCGTCCAAGTCAGCGTCCACTCACCATCGGCCTCGGCCCAACGACCGCCGTACATGCGGGCTTCAATTTGCTGCTGCGGAGTCGGCGGTCGCGTGTAGGTTTCGACCAGCGATTCCTCGATCGGATACAGATAAACGGTGTTGCCCCACTGCATTCCATAGCAGGGAAACAGTTGGCGTTTGCGAGTCATGCGGCTGAATTGAACGACTTCAATTTTCTCGACGACCGTTTTCGGAAGCAGAGTCATTCGCTCGCGGACCTCGTCTGCGGTGACGGGATGGATGAATCCCGCACCCGGCGATTGGACGAGGAAACGAATCTCGTCCCGGCTCTGAGATTCGTGCCAAAGTTCTTGAGCAAAGAAAGCGGGCTGGTTACCAGAACCGCCGATGCCGCGATGACGATGTGCGGCGACTGGGCGACTGGCGGCTTGGCGTCGGCCTGCGCGCAACCCCGGAACCGTTTGGCGCGGAACATTGCGATTCGAGGAATTGGTTCGGCGGGCGTTCATGGCGAGCCATTCGCGGTTGGGCGATCGGGCGGCGGGGAAAAAGTCACTTGCGGGGAGTGCAGGTACGGCGACCATCCTGCGATCCGCGCGAGGCCCTGCCAACTGTACAGATTAAGAGACGGCCTGGCCGGGAGTTGCAGCGATTGAACCCGGGGCGTCAGTGGGGCGACTCAGAAAGCCGAGCGAGCGTGACCTTGGGGCGGCGGTCGCAACTGGCACGCCGGGCATCGAGTTGCGCCGCTTGTGGCGGCATCTCCGAAATACGGCCCCTAATCGCCGCCTTTTAGGCGATGTTCAGTGCTGACCAATTCCGATTTTGCGGCGTTGTGGCCGCAGACATGGCAGTGAAACATGGCTATCTCCGCTTCCGGTTTTCGATCCATTCATTCGGGTCAGGTTCATAAATCGTGATGATCTT
>JANNDA010001387.1:0-3456 GCA_031387195.1 Planctomyces sp.
AAAATGTCGGGCGGGACGCCCGAGCCACAGAAATGGCGGAGAGCCGGGTTACTTTGAGGCACACTGTCTCAGTTCAGAAATCCGTGAAAAAAAATCGCCTCCGGCGATAACTCGATAGCCCTGTCCTTGTGATCTGGAAAATGCGTCAGCAAGTTGGATCAGGGAAAACGTAGCGACAAGCCCTCCTCTGCTTACGGATTCGTCGGCCCCAGGGCAGTGCCAGTGGAGAGAAATCTGAATCCCGTGTTGCTAGGATTCCGCCCGTTTTCCGGATCGCCGATCGATGTCCCGCATCGATCACCACTCCCAGAATGGATGCACCAACCCATGAGCATTGAGGTTCTCGACCAAGCCACGTTGAAACAACAAATCCGCGAACAAGCTCACGCCAATCGCAACGCACAACCTGACAAAGATGAAGTCAGCCGACAAATCGTGGCGCGGTTCATGGCTCTGCCGGAGTATGCCGCCGCTCGAACGATCATGTTTTACGTCGATGTTCGCTCGGAAGTCCGCACCCGAAACGATCTCGCCAATGCACTGCAAACCGGCAAACGCATCGTTGTTCCGTACTGCGTCGACGGCGAACTGGAGCTGTTCCATCTGGAATCGATGGACGAGTTGGAACTCGGCATGTATCGCATTCTCGAACCGCGAGCCGATCTGCGGTCGGTTCCGGAAAAGCGGATCAATGTCGAAGACCTCGATCTCATCATGGTTCCCGGCGTGGGCTTTGACCGCCGGGGCGGACGCACCGGACACGGCAAGGGCTACTACGACAAACTGCTCGAACACGCCCGCCTCGATACGCCGCTGATCGCATTGGCCTTCGAGTGCCAACTCTTCCCAGAAATCCCGATGCAGTCACATGACATGTTCATGGACAAAGTCGTGACCGAACAAACGAGCTACGAGGGAATTGGTCGCCGAGAACTGGACGCCGATTCTTCGCCAGACGACTGTGGAATGGAAACACGCAGTGTCTCCTCGAAACCTCGCTAAATCTGTCTCCACTGAAGGAACGACGCCATGAGCCAGGATTCGCTCGGTTGTGAAGTGGAAGACACCTACGCCGAAGGATTTCGTAGTATTTACGCCGAGGTTCTGGTCACCTGTCGTGATCGCAAATGGCTCCAGCATTGCATCAATGCGGTCACCGGAAACTCGAGCAGCACAATTCTGTGTGATTGCGAATCAGGGGTAGATCGTTTTGTCGGCCCTGGTGGCGACGAATCCTTCGTCACTCCCGATGGCCGACCGGGAGCGATCATTCAATTCCATGTGCCTCGGTTCCGAAAAGATCGCGAGCCGGCACTGCAACGTTCGCTGCTCACACGGATCAGCCAAAACGTGCTGACCTGTCCGACCGCCACCTGCTTCAATTTGCTCGACACCGATCCCTACTTCAAACTCGGCCGCAAGATCGCTTTTTTTGGCGATGGCTTTCAAACTCGTGAGACGCGTTTTGATCGCAAGGTTTGGGTGATCCCGCTCATGGGTGGTGAGTTTGTTGTCGATCGCCGTTTTGGATTTCGTGACGGCATCATGGGTGGCAACCTGTGGTTCATGGCCGATTCGGTTGACGCGGCGATCGAGGCCACCGAACGTGGTGTTGCCGCCGTCGAGAAAGTTCCTGGGGTCATCATGTCCTTCCCCGGCGGCATCGCCTCCAGCGCATCGAAAGCGGGCAGTCGCTACCCATTCTTGATCGCCAGCACGTATCAGCAGTTTTGCCCCACTCTTCGCGAGCGTCTCGGTTCAGAAAGTCGGTTACCGACCGGTGTGAACTCGATCATGGAAATCGTGATGAATGGCCGAGATCTCGAATCGCTGTCCATCGCCACACAGGCCGCGATCAATGCCGCTTGCCGAACGCCGGGGCTTCTCAAAATCTCCGCCGGAAACTACGGCGGCCGATTGGGAAAATCATTCATTCATCTGAAGCCGAAGCCGGTAGAGCCAACTCCTTCGGTCTAAGCTCTGATATTTCCAGAAGTTCCACAGCTTCAACTTGTCGGCTACGGGCGTTTCGACGAGGCGACCCGCGAAGGATTCGATGTGGCTGAGGCTCCAGATGCGAGTGAGCCAGCGGGGCGAATCACAACAGGCCGACCGGCTTTGGTGCGATTCACTGGCACCGAACCTGCCGGGCAGATTTCAATCATCGGTTGTTCTGATGAGGTTGGATCGCCGTTGCGACGACGCGAATCATCGAACCCGAAAACGCTTGAGCTGGTTTGAATCACTGCCTGTTTGACCGAGTCGGTTGCTTGCCAAACGGGAGCGAACCAAGCCGCCGGTGGAACTGGGACGCTCAGTTTCGGAAAAACGGTGAGCTTCAACACGACAAAAGTTGCGGCCAAAACCAGCAATCGAGGGGCTAAATACTCAAAAAATGTCTTCATGTCTCACTCCGACGATTGGCCCGCCGGGATTGATTCATTCTGCCACCTGACAGAGAGCATTCAACCGATCGGAGTGACTCTGGTTTCGCTGATTTCTCGCCGAGTTCCTCACGAAGCCTCTTGCCCTACCGTTGAACGACGACAATCGGAACAACCGGTCGCTCTGACACATCCGCAATAATCCCGTAGGTTGACGAGGCTTCGCAAAAAACTCACAGGAACAGGGCTCAGAGCGCTGCGTTTCGCCAGTTCAACGCTTTAATGACTTTCTGGCCGACGTCACTCCCAACCCAAGGGTGCAACGCTCTCGAAAGGGCCGCACATGATCGCCCCCAGTGCTTATCATCCGCAGGCCGAACTCGAACAAACCATCGCCGACCTGGAAGCCCTCGACGATTGGAACACGCTCGTTTTGGCAGAAGCGGAAATCGGTGTCTTTGACTGGCCGCTGCACTCGCACGAGTTGTACTTATCTCCGATCTTCAAGCGGATGCTCGGCTACAACGCGCATGAGCTTCCGGACTCTTTGCAAACTTGGCTGAGTCACATCCATCCGGACGACTACGAACGCGTGACCTCAAGCCTCGATCAAGCCGTGAAAAATGGCGCTCGCAAGTTCCAAACACTGCACCGTGTGAAGCATCGCGACGGAACGTCGCCACTCTTCCTGGTGAAGGCCAGCATCGTCCGGTCCAACAACGGCACGCCGACGCGAATGTTGGGTGCGGTGATCGACCTCACCAACATCAGCCCCGAATTGCCGACGATGGCGACCGCTTGAGCAAATAGGGGAGTTCATTTACAGAGCAGTCTGGCATGTGAAGTTAGCACGACGCGCAAGCGAGTGGTCGTGGTCGGAACCACTCGCTTGCGCGTCGTGCTAGACGTTATTGCGTCCCCGATCCTTAGCGAACTCCTATGACAGAGTTTGCGGGTTAGGTCAGCGATTCCGATCTCGTGAACTCTCGCGATTGCGCCTGCGTTACCACCTGTAACGGCTATGCCTTTTATGCCTGATATGCCTGTCGTAACGAACGTAACGCATATTCGA
>JANNDA010001404.1:0-3912 GCA_031387195.1 Planctomyces sp.
ATTATTCATGGATCGGGGAGAATTGTCCGCAGGCTGCTTCATACAAGCCCGCAGCGCAAGCGAGTGAACTTCGCGGGATTCACTCGCTTGCGCTGCGGGCTTGTATTTGACCATGAATAATTCGGGCTAATGCCCGTGTCCGCATCATCCGCCGATGATCTCGTCTCGGCCTTCTTGCATGCCGAGCTGACTCATCTTGCGGTAGAGGTTGGTGCGGTGCAGGCCGAGCAGGCGGGCGGCTTCGGACATGTTTCCCTTCACTCGCTTGATCGCGCGGCGGATGTATTCTTGCTGGAACGAATTAGTCGCTTCCGCGAGTCCTGCGTCGGAAGCGGTGTCCAGAAAAGTGTCTCGTTCGGGGGTGAGGATGAAAGCGATGTCGTCCGCTTCGACATGCGGGCCGGGGGCGAGAAAGGCCACTCGCTCCATCAGGTTGCGCAGCTCGCGAACATTGCCCGGCCAGCCGTGTGCTTGCAGGCGTTTCTTCGCTTCGGACGACAGGTTCAACGACGGTCGCTTGGCTTGTTGGCTGAACTTGTCGAGGAAGAACTCGGCGATGGGCATGACGTCATCGGGCCGGTCTCTCAGCGGCGGCAGATCCAACGTGACGACGCTCAGCCGATAATAGAGGTCTTCGCGGAAACGTTTCTCGCGGACGAGTTGAGCGAGCTTCGAGTTCGTAGCCGCGATGACCCGCACGTTGATCGGAATCGACAGCGAGCCGCCGACTCGGGTGATGATTTTTTGTTCGAGCACTCGCAGCAGTTTGGCTTGGCCGTTGGGGCTCATGTCGCCGATCTCGTCGAGGAACAGCGTGCCCCCTTCGGCGAGTTCAAACTTCCCTTGCCGCGCGGTGTGCGCGTCGGTGAAGGCTCCTTTTTCATGGCCGAACAATTCGCTTTCCAGCAGCGTCTCGGTCAACGCGGCGCAGTTGACGGCGACGAACGGCTGCTTGGCTCGCGCACCGTGATAGTGCAACGCCTGAGCGAAGACTTCTTTACCGGTCCCGCTTTCACCCAGGATTAACACCGGCAGCTCGGTTTGAGCGAGCCGATTGACAGTTCCGCGCAGCGTCTTGATGGCCGCGCTTTCGCCTACGATCTGTATTTGTGAGGCGGCTTGATCGGTGAGCTGCTGATTGCGTCGCAGCAAGTTCTCTCGCTCGCGCGTGCTGGCGAGTGCGACAGCGGCTTGAATGCCCAGTTGCGTCAGCGACTCTTCATCGTCGGCATCAAACGCACCTTGCAGCTTGTTGATCCCCTCGAATGCGCCGATCCGCTTGCCGTCGGCGTCCAGCAGGGCCACCGCCAGCAGATTGCGTGTGCGATAGCCGCTCGCCTTATCGACCGCTTTGTTGAATCGCGGCTCGGCATAAGCGTCATCAACTCGGATCGCCTCGCCGGTCTGAATGACTTGCCCCACGATCCCGACATTGTCGGGAATGCGCAGCGTGCCCCCTGCCATGCCGAGTGCCGGGCAAGCGACGACTTCATGCCGTTCGCGATCCCAGATGAAGATGCTCGATCGGTCGCAATCGAGCAGCCTCGTCGCGGCCCGTGCGATGGACTCCAGTAATGTCGAAGTATCGGGAGCACCGGCAAACGTCGCGGCGATGGCCAGCGTGTTCCGCAACTTGTCCGCGCGACGCGATTGTTGAGCCAACCGTTCGCACAACGACAGGCTGTAGCCGAGCACTCGCGCGACTGCCGTCGCGACAGGCAGTTCATCCGCGTCCAATCGCCGGCCGGCCATCGCCAGCAATCGCGGTTGACCTTCCGCCGTCGGCGGCAACGGCAGAACGATGACCGACCAACCATCGAGTTCAGCCGCCGTCGGCAAGAATCCGGCAGCTTCGCGTTCGACGACCGCATCGAAGAATCGCAACGGAGCCTGAGCCCACGTGTGGCGACCACACTCCGTGACCAACTCCCAGGCCGCTGTCCGTTTCCAGACCGCCACCCATTGCACGGTGAACTCGGTCGCGAGTTCGGGTAACTCGGCCTGCAAGAAGTTGGTCGAGTTGTCTGCCTTCAGCGCCGACTGGATCAGCCGGTCGCACAATTGCACCGCCGTGCCGACTTCGCCTCGGGCGACCCAAGGGAGCTCGGCCCACGTTGTCCATTTCGTGGTCAACCAATCCTCCGTTTCTGATTGAGTACAAGAACCGGGGTCAGGCACCGCAGAATTCAAAATTGGCGGAGTGACGTTTTCGATGTCTCGACGCTTCGTTCCGCCAATTTTGAATTCTGCGGTGCCTGACCCCTCTTTCGCATTTTGGTCCGCGACGTGAAGAATTGCTATCAGCCGGGAACCGTCTTGAACTCACGACGGCAGCAGCGCCGTCGTTTCATCAAATCCGCAGAGCAGATTGAAATTTTGCACGGCCACGCCGGACGCTCCTTTGAGCAGATTGTCGAGGCAGGCGATGACGATCAGTTGGTCGCGACAGAAGCGGACGGTGAGATCGCAAAAATTTGTGTGGGCCGAGTCTTTCGTGGAGGGCAGGTGATCGACAACTCGGATGAACGGCTTGCCCGTGTAGAAGTCGCGCAGGACTTGCAGCAATTCGGCCTGCGTCGCTGTGCGAGTCAGCCGTGGATAGATCGTGGCCATCATGCCGCGATCCATTGGGATCAGATGCGGCGTGAAGATGACCTGCACCTTTTGACCGCTGACTTCGGAGAGGACTTGCTCGATCTCCGGCGTGTGTCGGTGCTTGCCGACGGAGTAGGCCGACAGCGCTTCGTTGCATTCCGAATACAGCGTGTTGAGCTTCGGCGCTCGGCCGGCCCCGCTCACCCCGCTCTTGGCGTCGATGATGATTCCCGTCGGTTCGATCAGCTTGGCGGACAACAACGGCGCGAGTGCGAGGATCGACGTGCTGGTGTAACAGCCAGGATTCGCGATCAGCTCGCTGCCGGGAATCTTAGCCGCGAACAACTCTGGTAAACCGTAGACCGTGCTGCCGAGTCGCGTCGGATCGGTGTGAACTTCGCCGTACCACTCTTCGTAAACGGCGGGATCGGAGAGTCGATAGTCGGCGCTCAGATCGATCACCTTGCAGCCAGCCGCGAGAATCTTCGGAATCACCGCCGTGCTGGCTCCGTGAGGCAGACAGCAAAAGGCAACATCCGCTCGCTCGGCGATTTGCTCGGGCGAAAGGTCTTCACAGCGCAGGTTCAAACGCCCGGTCAAACTTTGATGCACCGACGAAATCGGCGGCGAGCCTTCCTGACGACTCGTCACCGCCGTGATCTGCACCTGCGGATGTCGCAACAAAATTTTGATCAATTCCAGAGCCGTGTAACCAGTAGCTCCGCAGACGGCAACGCGAACCATGTGAAACAAACCTTTGACGAAAAGAGCGTGTCGATCAGCGAAATCGAAGCGGCATTCTGATCATCGCTCTTGGCTCCAACAAGTGCCGTGCGGCGAATCCGGCATCGTTGAAATGCCGCTCGGTCGGACATACGCTCCCGCCCCGCATTTCAATCTCTCTGAACACTCCACTCCAAAATTTATCTTTGCGAGGAAACATTATGGCCAATGTGGCAAAGCTGGCAGCCGATGCGTTGAGCGCGAGTAACGGCATCTTTCGTTTGGCACCAACCTGGGTGCCTCGGTCGTTCTTGCAGCCGGGCAAACGGCTGAAGCTGCATCCGGCCGATTATTACGCGCTCGGTACACATCGCGGCGGCATCGACGAACGCTGGTTTGGTTCGACGACGTTCGCCATGAACGACAATCGTGCCGCCGATGAGGGGCTGAGCTACGTCGTCTTCGGCAAAGAGAAATTCACGTTGCGCGATGCGGTTGAAGAGATTGGCTCGGACGTGATTGGTTCGGCGATGTGGAAGAAGTTCAAGAAGTGGCCGGTCTACTCGAAGTTCTTCGACAACATGGGACCGATTC
>JANNDA010000012.1:0-12519 GCA_031387195.1 Planctomyces sp.
ATGCTGGCCATGAGCCGCAACAGCCGACGCATCAATTCACCGACGGAAAACTGCTGTTGTTGAGCCAGGATGATTCCCGCGTGCTCCAGTCCGATGCTTTTCCATTCCGTATGCAGGTGAAAGAAATCGCCGACGTTGAACGAAAACAACGCACGGCCGGAATCGGCCGCGAACTGCAACTGTTCTTCGTCGGAATGCCCCATCATTGCGACATCAAAGGGAGTCAGAACATCGACGCCACGTGCCCGAAGGGCATCAACCAGAGCGTGACTCATCGTATCTTCGTCGATGTAAACCCGAAGCTTCATGGAGTCGCTTTCGAGCGATGAGCCGCCTCAATTTGATCCGCCTCCACCTCGGTCGCCGCGATGTCCGCATCCATCGTTTCGCGGTTGGCGTGGTAATGTGCTAACGCGGCATAAACTTGGGCCAACGATAAGTGGCGAATCTGATCGGCAATTTCGTCTGGCGATAGCCCCAACTGATACCAACCCACAATTCGTGCGACCGTCACTCCCGTCGCAGCGATGATCGGTCGCCCCCGGTGAATCCGCGGGTCACTGGTAATCAGCGAACCAATTTCGAGCGTGGCTGACTGACTCATACGACATACTCCTGTCGATTCCATGCGGCTGTGCTGAGCGACTTCAATTGTCGCATCGTAGCCAGCTCCCAAGAAATGTCACCGGGCTTCCCGACAAGGCTACTTCGGCTGCCCCAGCGTGATCTTCAACACCACTCGCTCGCCCTTTCGCAGTACGACGATCTCGACCTCTTCGCCCGCCTTGAACTTTCGCAGCGCGAGGTCAAAGTCATCGAGCCCACCGATCTTTTGTTTGGCGAGTTCCACGATCACGTCGCCAGCTTTCAGTCCCCCTTTGTCGGCAGGGCTTCCCGGTGCGACGCCAGAGAGTGCATAGCCCGGCGTCTCGTTGCCGAAGTCCGGGATCGAACCAAAGTACGGCCGCCCGCCCCCTCGTTCGGCGTTCGGATTCCCCTGACCTTTGACTTCGACGTACTGCGGCTTTTCATCGGTCTGAACTGTCTCCAGAACAACCTGCTCGACCATGTCCGCGACACGAGCCATGCCGTCGAAGTTGATGAGCTGCCAATCGTCGCCGGGGCGGTGATATTCCGGGTGCGTGCCGGTGAAAAGTGCAGCACCGGAATTTTCTTGGCATAGAACGATGACTGATCGCTGGGACCGAAGCCTTCTGGCTTGAGCGCCAAATCAAACTTGTACTGCCCGTTGAGCCGTTCGATTTCCGGCTTCCAATGCGGCGACGTGCCGGTGCCGTAGATGATGAGTTTTTCCTCTTTCAGCCGGCCGACCATGTCCATATTGATCATCGCGATGGTCTTGTCGAGCGGATACAGCGGCTCCTTGCAGTATTTATCTGAGCCGATCAAACCCGACTCCTCGGCCGTAAACGCGATGAACACCAGCCGCCGCTTCAGCTTTTCTTTGCGAGCACCAAACCGCCGAGCCAGTTCCATCAAGGTGACCGTCCCCGATCCGTTGTCGTCCGCGCCGTTGTGAACCTCTTTGACTCCCGGTGCCAGCGAGTCCTTACCACCCATGCCGACGTGATCATAGTGCGCGCCGACAACCACCGTTTCCTCTGCCAGCGGACCAGCCCCTTCGATGACGCCGATCACGTTTTTCACTTCCGCTTTGACGAGTTCGACGCTTGTCGTCCCCTCCCCCTTCCAGCCGGTCAACACGGCACTCTTCGGCTTGAGGTCTTTGTCGATCTCCGCTTCCAAATCAGCGAGCGTTTTTTTGAACGCTCCCTTCAAGACTTGATCGGCCACCGCCTGCGTGATGTGAAAGATCGGCAATTGCTGACCTTGATTGAAGCCGCCGTAACCGAATTTCATCAGCGCGTCGCGATTCGCCTTCTCGCTCTCTTCGCGGAGTTTGCGAACCTTATCAACCGTCTCGGCCAACTTCGCGCGAGCCTCTTTCACCGCCGCTTCATTGCCGGCATCGGTGGCCAGCAGTGTCTCGGCGGCGGCGACAACCGGCTCGGAGAGATCCTTGATCTTCTGCTTCGCCGCCTCAGCCTCTTTGCGACTGGAATACGGATCATTCACGAACAGAATCGCCGCTGCTCCCTTGCCGAACGTGTTGCTCACCTTCGATCGCAGATCCGCCTGCGGAGCGATCCCTCCGTGCTGAGCCCCGAACGGCCCGTGCGGGTCCGCTTGCCGAGGGGTCTTTCGCAGCACGATGACAATCTTCCCTTTGACGTCGATCCCTTCCAGTTCCTGAAACTGCGCATCCTTCGAGTCGATCGCGTAACCGCCGAAGACCAGATCACCGTTGAATGTCCCCGACGCACCGAACGAGCACGTTTGAAAATCTTTGTCGATCGCCAACTCGATCGCCGCTCCGTCCGGCCCGACGAACTTCAAAAAGTTCTTCTCGCCCAACTTGGCACCGGTCGTCATCGAAAACTCTTGAAACGGGTCGCCCCCTGCCTTCGAGATATCGAGCCCCGCTTCACGAAACGCCTTGGCCACAAAATCAGCGGCCAAGTTGATCCCATTCGTCCCGACTCCGCGCCCTTCGAGGTCATCAGACGCGAGATATTTCAGATCCTCCGTCAGCCGCGATTTCACTTCGGGAGCGACCTCGGCATGTGAAACGTGCCCGAACGGCGGTTGGGATGTCACGAAAGAGATGACGACAAGACACAGACAAAAGCTTTTCATACTTTTCATGATGATCGACCCTTATCGAATAACGGATTTATTTCGAGGAAATCATTTCGCGTAGAGTGTGGAAATCACCGCAGTCCCAACGCCACCAACAAACACTCATCAAGCTGATCCAAATGTGTTTCCGCAAGTCGTCCCATGACGCGGATGATGCGGTCTTGGGAGTACGTGGCCAAATTTCCGCATTGGACGACCGAGTCTGATCGCAATCCGGTTTGCTGGCCTTCTGCCGTTGCGATCTCAATCAGAAATTGTGTGGGCGTGGCAGTTCGCCGCCGCGCACTGCTGATCACAACCGCCAAGATTGTGTCGTCCAACCGCAAATTCCACTGATCGGCTTGCACAACAACCGTCGGGCGGACTTTGCTTCCCGATCCGTCGCTAAATGGATAGTCCACAAAAACAACGTCACCACGTTGTACTTTCATGTCGTCCGCCGTGGATCGAGGTCGTTGTAGAGATCCATTTCCGGATCTTCCCATCCGGCTCTCAGACCGGCCTGACGCAGCGTTTCCGTCTGCTCTTCGATCGTTAGCGGCCCATCGTCGTAGACCAGTGTTCGCACGCGATCAAAAACGTCCGCAGAGACGACGACGTATTCCGATTGCGTTTCCGGGTCAGTCAGACGCACCGGGCTGCCGTGCGCCGCACGCATCACGTCGCGAATTTCTTGGGGCAAAGCGATCATGTGTTTTCTGCCCAATGTGGCGAGAGGACGTCAGGCTCTTAGCATTCGGTAGGCACGGTATGTGTATTCCACACCGCTGTAAATCGTCACTGCCACAGCGGACCACAAGAGCGCGTCGCGGGCCAGCAGGAATTGCGACATCGCGGCGAACCGTTCGTCCAAAGACAGCAGGCAGCCGGTTACGGCGGCACATTGCAGGACCATTTTGATCTTGCCGCTCCAGACGGCGGAGAAGTCACGACCGTGCTGTTCCAGAAACGCTCGCAAGCTGGTGATGAACATCTCGCGGCCGAAGACGATCAACGCCATCCAGGCGTTAACGCCGGAGTTGGGTTGAGCGACCAGAAACAAGAACGATCCGCAGATGATGATCTTGTCCGCGAATGGGTCGAGGATGCGGCCCAGCGTTGTCACCAATCCGTACTTGCGAGCGATGAATCCATCCAGTGCATCGGTTGCGGCGGCGATCACAAACATCACGGCGGCGGCGATCCACGAATGGCCGCCGGAGATGATCGCAAAGAGCACGATCGACAGGACCAGCCGGCTGAGTGTGATCAGGTTCGGCATGTTCAATGACCGACGATCAATACGCGGCAGCGGCGGCACTGACGACTCCACCGAATGGGAGTTCGCCTCTGAGGTTGTCATCGAGCGGCTCCCGATCGGGAACCCTGGGGGCGATTCCAAACGGTTCGTGGAGTTGGATTGGAAGGGGCTTTTTTCACAGCCTTCTTGGAAGCCGACTTAACGGCAAGCGCCTTAGTGTCCAGATTCGCCTGCCTGCGTTCCGCGCGAATCTTCAGAAAGTCGGCAATGGGGAGGGGCGATGCCAGCTTTTTTGCAATCTCTGGACCAATTTCGTCAGCCAGTTGCGTGGCTGCGATCTGGAGTAAATCGCGAAAAATAACTCCGAGAGTGGGCTTTTTAAAATCGAATTTGTCCGGATTAGCCAGTCTCCGTTTCAAAATACACGCTTCCAGTTTTTGCCACGCTTCGACTTCGTCGTTGAACAGCGTGACCGAAAGGCTTTTAGAAATTTGCTTGGGCATCGTCAGTTATTCTTCCTTTCATCGCACTTAGGAAAGTCACTCAACTCATCGGCTCGGCTTCTTCTTCATCTCCAAAGTATGCGCCGACCAAGTCGTAATCTTGCCGAGCGGCGATCGCGACCGGAACCATGTCGCCAGGCTCTAACTCTTCCGCCTCGACATACACGACGCCGTCGATGTCCGGGGCGTCAGCGAACGTGCGACCGACGAAGACTCCCGGCTCATCGGTCTCACTGTCGATCATCACGTCGAGTTCATAGCCCACGAGCGACTCAGCGAACTCGAATGCAATCGCTTGCTGCAATTCCATCAATTCATCGCAGCGAGCCTTTTTGACCTCTTCGGGCAAATGATCGGCGAGCTTCTCGGCGGGCGTTCCGGGTTCGAGCGAATACGGGAACACACCCATGCGTTCAAACTTCGATTCGGCAACGAACGCCTTGAGTTCCTCAAATTGCGCGTCGGTCTCGCCGGGGAAGCCGGTGATGAACGTCGTCCGCATGACGAGGTTCGGAATCCGATCGCGCAGCTTATGAACCAACTCGACGGTCTGGTCGCGGTTCACTCGACGCTGCATCCGCTTCAGCATCGTGTCGTTGATGTGTTGCAATGGCATGTCGAGATACGGCAGGATCTTTTCGCTGTCGGCGATCGTGCTGATCAACTCGTCGGTGAAATTGACCGGGTACAGGTACATCAACCGAATCCAGTCGATCCCCTCGACCTGATTCAGTTGTTGCAGCAACTCGACCAACCGGACCTTGCCGTACAAATCGAGTCCGTAATAGGTCGTGTCCTGAGCCACGATGATCAGCTCACGCACGCCGTCGGCGACGAGTTCCTTTGCTTCTTCGATGACCATTTCGATCGGCTTGGTGATGTGCTTGCCGCGCATCTTCGGGATCGCACAAAACGTGCAAGTTCGATCGCAGCCTTCGGAGATTTTCAGATAGGCGAAATGGTCCGGCGTGATACGCAGCCGGGCTCGATCGTCCATAGCTTTGATCGGAGCAGGCCGAAACAGCATCCGCTGTTCTGTTTGTTGGCCGAGCAGCCGATCGGCCACCTTGTTGATTTCATCGCGACCGAACACGCCGACGATGTGATCGATCTCAGGCATCTCATCCAACAAGCTGCCCCCAAGTCGTTCGGGCAAACAACCGGCGACGATGACTCCCTTCGTTCGACCACCTTTCTTCAAGTCGAGCATCTCTTGAATGACCGCTTTCGATTCCGCACGCGATGTCTCGATGAAGCCGCAGGTGTTGACGATGACGAAGTCTGCACCGTCCGCTTCTGAGACCAACGAATAACCATCGAGTGCGAGCGTGCCGAGCATCTTTTCGCTGTCAACGAGGTTCTTCGGACAGCCCAAGCTGACGAAGGCATAAGTCCCTTTGGATAAAGAATCGGCGGAAGTCAGCGGTTCAAAAGTATTGGACGACACAAGAATGTTCTCTGAAAAGCGAAATAGGCGGACAAACTTTACGGCGGGATTGTAGTGGTCCACGACGTGGCGACAAAGGCGGCAGACATGCTGGCAGCTTGCGACGATCAACGACACAATCCCGCGCCAGTCATTGCCATTTTTGTGAGTACTCCCGTGTCCGCCGAAAACACTTCGCTCGAACCGACATCCACGCAGCATTGTTTAGCCTGCGATCAATGGGTGCCTGTTGCCGAGACTGGAACTTGTCCGCTCTGCGGTACCGTCGTTGGCGACTCCGTTCCCACCGGTGCGACGACAATCCTGTATATGCCTGGTGCGAACTATCCGCCTCTGCCACAGAGCGAGCCGTCATCGAAGCAAGATTCCGCAGTTCCGCAAAATCCACTGGCGACGGTGACGACGCAAAAGGCACCGCGGCGGCGCTCAATCGCGGATTCGTTATCGGGGAAGACGTTGGGCGTTTATCACTGCGACGCATTGCTGGGGCGCGGAGCAATGGGGGCCGTGTACCTCGCCGTGCATTCGCAACTGGAGCGACGCTGTGCCTTAAAAGTGTTGTCGCCAAAGTTCATCGAAACTGATGCCGACTACGTTTCGCGATTCCGGCAAGAAGCGATTGCCGTCGCCAACTTGCATCATCCGCACGTGGTCATGGCTTATGCGGTCGGTGAGCAGGACGGGCTGCATTTCCTGGAAATGGAATTCGTATCGGGCTTGTCGTTGCAAAAGGTGCTCGACACGCGCGGCTCTTTCGAGCCGGCGGAAGCGTTGCGTGTCACCGCTCAGGTCGCCGACGGCCTCGCCGCCGCACATCGAGCGGGGCTCGTGCATCGCGACGTGAAACCGGAAAACATCCTGATGACCAAAGAGTCGATCGGACTTGGCCGAGCCAAAATCGGCGACTTTGGTTTAGCCAAACGTGTTCGTGGTCGAGGTGAAAAAGTCTTCGACGGACTCGTCGGCACGCCGCACTACATGGCACCGGAACTGTTCACGGGCGGCACCGCATCCCCTTCGACCGACGTGTATGCCTTGGGCGTGTGCCTGTTCCGAATGCTCACTGGCCGAGTCCCCTTCGGTGCCAAGACGGTGAAGCAACTCATCGCACAAGTCACCTCTCAGCCGTTTCCCGATGTGCTCACCGACTGCCCAAATCTCCCCAGCGACATTGCCGACTTGCTGAATTGGCTCGTCGCCCGCGATCCGAAAGAGCGGGCGACCGACGCCGATGAAGCGCAGTCGCGTTTGTTCGCCGTGCTTGGACAGGTGCGCGACGTTAAGCAACTCCTTACCGAAGCGTTCGCCAGTGAGCCCGACGTCAAATGGTCAGCGCGCGAAGCGGCGAACGAGTTCGAAATCCTTGTGAAGCTCCGCAATGGCCGACAACAGCAAGTGATCATCGCCCCCAGCGACGAGAACGTCCCCTTCCGTCAGCTTCAGATCTTTTCCATCGGCGGCCCTGCGTCGGTCGATCACTTTGAACTCGCCCTCCGACGCAACGCGGTGCAACCTCACGGCAGCATCGCCGTGCGTGACATCGATGGCCGCCCGCACTTCGTCGTCGTGGAAAATCACTCGCGTGCCAAAGTCGATGCCGAAGAACTCTGCCGCAGCGTCCATCACATCGCCCGCCACGCAGACGCCGTCGAAGAATTTCTGACCGGCCGGGATGTGAATTAAGCCAGCTTCGGTTTGGCCTGCCATTTGCGAACCTCCTCAGTCGTTGCCAAGTCGGCAGTCAAAACGGCGACAATTGAGGAGATTCGATCATGGCATTTCGGTTCGACAAGTTGACGGTCAAGTCGCAAGAAGCGGTTCAACAGGCACAGTCTGAAGCGGAAAATAAGGGGCATCAACAACTCCTGCCGCTGCATCTGTTGAAGTCATTGCTGATTGAAGAACAAGGGATTGTGCGGCCGCTGCTGCAAAAGATCGGCGTCAAGATTCCACAGTTGGAAGCGATGGTCGATGGCGAGTTGAGTCGTCTGCCGAAGGTTTCCGGCGGCGGCACGGGCCAAGTCGCCGCGAGTCGCGAAGTGATGCAGGTCTTCGACGCCGCGACGCAGGCGGCCGATCAGATGAAGGACCAGTTCGTCTCGACCGAGCACTTGCTGCTGGGGCTGACGAAGGTCGATGACGCGGCGAAGCGGTTGCTGTCGCTGAATGCAATCGACGAGAAAGACATCCTCAACGCACTGAGAACGGTACGCGGCAGCCAGCAAGTCACCGATCAATCGCCCGAAGACAAGTACCAAGCGTTGGAAAAGTACGGCAAGGATTTGGTGGAACTCGCGCGGCAAGGCAAGATCGATCCGGTGATCGGTCGCGACACGGAGATTCGCCGCATCATTCAAGTTCTCTCGCGGCGGCGGAAGAACAACCCGGTGCTGATCGGCGATCCCGGTGTCGGCAAGACGGCGATTGTCGAAGGGCTCGCACATCGCATTGTGATGGGGGATGTGCCGCAGAATTTGAAGGATAAGCGCGTCGTCGCACTCGACATGGGCGCGTTGATCGCCGGGGCGAAATATCGTGGCGAGTTTGAAGACCGCTTGAAGGCCGTGCTGCAAGAAGTGCAATCAGCGGAAGGGCGCGTCATCCTCTTCATCGACGAGTTGCACACGGTTGTCGGAGCCGGTGCGGCCGAAGGAGCAATGGACGCGAGCAACCTGTTGAAGCCCGCACTTGCTCGCGGCGAGTTGCACTGCGTCGGCGCGACAACACTCGATGAATATCGCAAATACATTGAAAAAGACGCGGCTCTTGAACGCCGCTTCCAACCGGTCATCGTGCAGGAACCGAACGTCGAGGACACGATCTCGATCCTGCGCGGGCTGAAGTCGCGGTACGAGTCGCATCACGGCGTGCGCATCACCGACGATTCACTGATCGCGGCGGCGACGCTGTCGGATCGGTACATCAACGACCGCTTCTTGCCGGACAAGGCGATCGACCTCGTGGATGAGGCAGCGTCTCGACTGCGGATGGAAATCGACTCGATGCCCGCTGAGGTCGATGAGGCGACTCGGCAACTGACGCGAATGCAAATCGAAGCGACCGCACTCGCAACAGAAAAAAGTCCCGACAGCCGTGAGCGACTCGACGACCTGCGGCGAGCGATCGCTGACCGCGAGGAGTCGGTCAATCAGCTCAAGGCACGCTGGCAGGCGGAGAAAGAGGCACTGTCCCGTCTCCGCCCACTGAAGGAACAAATCGAGCGGCTTCGCACACAACGCGAGCAGGCTTTCGCTCAGGCGCAGCGAACCAACAACAACGAAGATTTTATTGCCGCTTACAAAGCCGAGCAGGATTTGCAGAAGGCCGAAGAGGAATTGAAGGGCCTCGAACAACGCTCCGCCGAGACCAGCAATGCGAAGGGCGAACGGCTGCTTCGTGAAGAAGTGACCGAGGAAGACATCGCAAAAGTCGTCAGCATTTGGACCAGCATCCCGGTCGCACGCATGTTGCAGGGCGAACGCGAAAAGCTGCTCAAGATGGAAGACGCGATTCACGGTCGCATGATCAATCAGCACGAAGCGGTGGTCGCCGTATCGAATGCCGTGCGGCGGTCGCGATCGGGACTGCAAGATCGGAATCGCCCGATCGGCTCGTTCATTTTCCTCGGCCCGACCGGAGTCGGCAAAACGGAGTTGTGTAAGGCGCTCGCCGAATTCCTCTTCGACGACGAACGAGCGATGGTCCGAGTCGATATGAGCGAGTTCATGGAGAAGCACTCGGTCGCGCGCTTGATCGGGGCACCTCCCGGCTACGTCGGCTACGAAGAAGGTGGCCGATTGACCGAAGCCGTTCGGCGTCACCATTACTGCGTGCTGTTGCTCGACGAAATCGAGAAGGCTCACCGCGACGTCTTCAACATCCTGCTGCAATTGCTCGACGACGGCCGCCTCACCGACGGCCACGGTCGCACGGTCGATTTCACCAACACGATCGTGGTGATGACTTCCAACATCGGCAGTCAGTCCATCATGGAACTGACTGCAGAAAGTAGGACGGGCACTTCTGCCCGTCATTCCGATGCGACACACGCGACGGGCAAGAGTGCCCGTCCTACGGAAACCATTCACCGCGAAATTCAAAGCCGCGTGATGGAAGCCCTGCGCCGCGAGTTCCTCCCGGAGTTCCTCAACCGCATCGACGAAATCATCGTCTTCCATCCGCTGGGTCGCAGCGAGATCCGGCAGATTGTCGATCTACAACTTCGCAAGTTGGCCAAACAACTCGCTGAAAACGGCTACGGGTTCGAGATCAGCGATCAGGCCAAAGACCTGCTCGGCGAAGAGGGCTACGATCCCGCGTATGGTGCTCGACCGCTGAAGCGAGTCATCCAACAGCGCCTGCAAAACCAACTGGCCAACGAGTTGTTGTCTGGACGATTGCCCCAAGGCTGCAAGATCGTCGTCGATGCCCTTGAGGGCGAGTTCGTCTTCTCGCAGGTTGTTTGATCGATCAGGGCTCGCACGCAACGTGCGTCGTGCGGCCCTTCACAACGCGATGAATTCAGAGTCTTGGTCCGACAAGTCTTGGGAAGCGTTCGCCCTCGCTCGCGCTTCGGGTTACTGTATTCAGCCACCACATGCCACGTTTTTCACAAAGGACATCTTGATGCTCACACCTTGCCGAGCAATCGCGATCACATTGGCCCTGCTACTCATCGCACGCACGTCATCACCAACATTGGCCGCTGAGCCCGGTTCCAGATTTCCATCGGCCGATCAAATCGAAATCCTGCCGACGGATTCCACGCTGACCAAGATTGTGTTGATCGCGGGTTCGAACGTCTTCAAGCCGGGCGAGCACGAATACGTCGCCGGCTGCGCGGTGCTGGCCGACCTGCTCAAGCAAACGCCGGGAGTCTTTCCGGTGCTGGCACTCGACTGGCCGAAGAAGCCGGAGACGTTGGCCGGAGCGAAAGCGGTCGTGATGCTGTTCGACGGCGGCGACAAACACGGTTTGTTGACGGGCGATCGGATGGCTCAGGTGCAGCAGCTCGCCGACGACGGTGCCGGCTTGGTCCATTTGCATCAACTGATCGACTACCCGAAGGATCTCGGTGATCGAGCTCGTGGTTGGATGGGAGCCGCGTTTGAAAAAGGTTTTTCGCAACGAGCCCACTGGGTGACGGAGTTCTCGAAATTCGCCGACCATCCCGTGAGCCGTGGAGTGACGCCGTTCAAGATCGATGACGGCTGGCTCTTCAAGCTGAAGTTCGTTCCGGAGATGCAGGGGGTCACTCCGCTGCTGCGCACGGTCTCATCGAAAGCGGCGTCACAAGAACTCGGCGACGACACGATCGTCGCGTGGCTCTACAACCGCCCGAACGGCGGCCGATCGTTTACCTTCACCGGCACCCACCTTCACAAAAGCCTGGCAGAAGAAGGCTATCGCCGCTTGCTCGTGAACAGCATCCTCTGGACGGCTAAAGTCGAGATCCCGACCGGCGGCGCACCGGTGCGACTGACAACGGAAGAGGTCAGCGCGTACCTGAAGAAATAGCCCCAATCGAAGCGACCCCACCGAGCTTGTCTCGGTGGCTCGCGGGCTTTTGTACTACGGAGATTGCGGTTTAGAGTTCAGAGACTCGTAGTGCAAAAGCCCGATTCCACTGAGGCAAGCTCGGTGGGGTTGCTGCTTCAGCGATTCAATTCCTGCTTTCACGAGGTGCCTCATGCGACGAACCGTTTGGCTGTTGATGGTGTGTCTGTTGATCGGGGCGAGTGGCCTGAACTCGCTCGTCGAGGCCGAAGAGTTCCAAGTGACGGAGACCGCTGACGAGATCAAGATTGAATCTTCAAAGCTCGAAGCGGCCATTCGGAAGAAGGGGTATGTGTCCGGAGTCAAAGCGCAATCCTTTCTCGACAAGCAGACCGGATTTCGCGATGCCGGGTTTGGCTTGGACATCGCCGACTGGATCATGGAACCCGGCAGCGACGAGGCATATCGCGATCAGCTCGACAAAGAGTTGGTTTATCAAACGGGCAACAGCTATCACGGCAAGACGGCCAAACGATCGATCGAAGGACCGCAGATTTGCACTCAGGCCAAAGAGCTGTCGCCACGAGTGATTCGCGGCAAAGACTTCGTCGCGGTGACTCAGGAGTTCCGTTATCGCACCGCTGCGCCCGGCAAGAAATCCGGATCGCTGTGGCAACAAACGCTCGTGTTCCCCGCCGGCAAGCGGTACTTCATTTCGAGCGACAAGATCACGACGGTGAATCAAAGCGAGGCCCTGTTCCTCCGCTTGGACATGCCCGGTCATATCAAGCACAACAAAGGGGACTCATTCAGCGAGGTCTATCTCAGCTACTTCGACAAGCCGATTCCGTCGTCGGACTTTCTCACAGACTTCGCTCCCGATGAAAAGTTCAACTACACGCGCGGCCGCAACGCACTGCCGAAGAGAATGATTCGCGGCTATCACCTGCGCGATCGTGAGACCGCCAAGCCCGGCCCGTGGCTGGTCGGCATGACGTTGCAACCCGACGTTGTTTCCGAAGCGTGGTGCCATCAGCGCGGCTACATCTGCATGATCGAAGAATTCGGCAGCCGCCCGATCAAAGCTGGTGAATCCTTCAGCGCGGCCTTTG
>JANNDA010000047.1:0-1806 GCA_031387195.1 Planctomyces sp.
CGCTCGGGTAGCTGTCCTGGCCGCGGATTGGGATAGCCCGCCGATCCGCTGAAGGTGTAGTCCTTCACCGTCACGCCCGGCGGAAACGCCATCGTCTCCTCCCGGAACTTGCCGATCTCGAACACGTGGGTCGGCGGCACCTCGAACACGAGGTTGCCTTTCTCCTTCAGCACGTTGCGGTAGTAGTTCACCATCTCCGCAAACGGCGAGCCCACCCCGTAGATGTAATAGCGCTGGCCGCGGCCCGCATCGTACGAGCGGAGGTAGACCGCCGTGGGATAGATGGGGAAGCCGAGCTGCGCTTCGGTGGGCGGCGCTTCTCCCTCAGGAGCCGATTGCCCAGCCGCATCGGAAAATCCCGGAATGCTGGGCTTTGCATCTTTCGCACTCGGCGGAGTCGGCTGAGCCGGAGCCGTCGCAGCCGGAGCGGCTTTCTTGATGCCTTGCTTGGCATCGAGCGTGTCCAGCGGGTCTTGAGTCAACAACGTGAGAGCAAGGATTAGGTAGGTCATGGTGGGCAAATCTTAGGTGGGTTGAAGTCTCTGCGTTCTCGTCATCTATGCGATGGGATCAATACCAATCGCACAGATGAGAGGACAGAGCAGGGAATTGCGGAAGAGACTACTGATTCTCGATCGCGTTTGCCTCCGACTCGAATTGCTGCAACATCTCTGGCAGCGCGAGCCGGCCGCGAGCGTACTTCGCGGATTCGCTGGACGGGTGATTCCAACGACAGTTGTTGTAACGGCGGAAAGCTTCCGAGGTCGCTCCCCCCATGCGGTAAGACTCACCCGCCCAGAACAGCGAATCGCTGGCGAGCGGATCGTCCGAGAACTGCTTGCCGAAGCGATCAAATGACTTGCCGGCGTCGGTGAACTTTTTGGCTTTATAGAAGCACTGGCCGACTCGGAATGCCATTTTCGGAGCGTGTTGGTGCCCCTCAAATTTCTCAATGAACTTCTCACCGACTTGAGCGGCAATTGTGTATTCCTCAGCTTTGTAGAAGTGGTCGCTAATCCGAATCATGACGTTCGCGATCAACGGACTCTTCGGGTACGTCGCAGCCAACGTGACGTACGCTTCCAACGCCGCATCGAAATCGCCGTGCTCTTCATGGCATTGAGCCAATTTGTACTGAGCATCCGGTGCCAACGTGTGGTCGGCGTAGTGGTTGATGATTTGTTCGTAGCTGTCAATCGCCTCGTCCCACTGGCCAAGTTCCTGAGCGAACTGGCCTAAGAGATATTGAATACGCGGGACGTACTTGGGATCGGGGTAGTCTTCCATGACCTCTTGCAAGATGCGTCGGCCAGCTTCGAGATCGGCCAATTCCTCGTCCTTGCGAGCGAGGCTCTTATGCGACTTGAACAGCTCGAAGAAACTCTCTGCGATGTGGAACTTTGTCTCCACAGCCAGCCGTTCGTCGTTGAATGTTTTGCTGAACGCGGCGACAAGGCCGTCGGTGCCGATGACGACTGGCAAACTCTTTTCATCTTCGAGCTTGCCACTTTCGGTGCTGGCGGCAGTATCGGCGTAACGCACTTTGAGCGTGTCGCCGAAGTAGCACTCGATGATCGCAGCCTCAGCGGTCAGGTTGCCCGGAGTTGGCTTCTCGTTGGACTTCAATTGCAGCGAGCCGGTGAAGACGCCGCTGTGAGCCATCGTCTCTTCCAACTTGACCGTTTCTTTCTCACCGAATTCAGTCGTGATTTCGATGGTGACTTGATCGCGTTCGTCACTCGCATCTTGATCGGCATCGGTGACCATCAGATAAAGCTTCTCGCCGACGTGCAATTGCGTGATCGG
>JANNDA010000054.1:0-6422 GCA_031387195.1 Planctomyces sp.
CCGCTTTCGACTTCTTTTCCGCTCGGCGTGAGACCGTGAAGAAACGATCGCCGCGCGGGCTGACCGCCAGATTGACGACCATGCCGTCGAGGTCATATTGCCGATCACGTTGAAACGAGACCCCCGTCGCTGATTCGGTGACATTCCAGAGAACGACTCGGCGATCGACACCAGCCGACAGCATTCGCGAGCCATCACCGAGAAACTCGACCTTCACGATTTCTCCGCCGTGCATGTTGCGCTGCCGGCCAATCACCTGGCCGGTGCTCGCATCCCAAACGACGAGATAGCCTTCTCGGTCGGCGGAAACCAACCGCTGGTTATCGGGTGAGATCGCGACGGTGGTGACGCGATAGTGATGCTGACCGTCCAGAATGATTTCCGGACGTGGCCGACGAATTTTGAGCACGCTCGATGTGTTCCACAGTTGAGCAGTGTGCCAGTTCGTTTTTTTGACTCGTGTCCCAGGCTGATCCGCACTCGCTCGACCGGCGGTCAGAATCCATTGGCCATCGCGCGAGATATCCACGACGCCGTACATCCCCGTTTCGGGGAGCATCGCCAGTTCTCGACCCGCCGTGTCACCCACGCGCGAATCCCAAATTCGCATGGTGCCGTCAAAGCCACTCGTCAGCAGCGTGTCTCCTCCCGGAAACATTTTCATCGTCAGCAAGTCGTACTCGTGACCCTCATCGAGAAATCCGTCATCGAATTCTATTTTTTGACCGCCTGCGGCTCCGATACGCTCACCAGACTGACTGTCCCAAATGCGTGCCGTTTGATCGCGTGAAGCGGAGAGCACTCGACGCCCATCGCGGCTAAACACGGCGGACAACACCGAGTCGGTGTGACCGGTCACGATTTGGACGGCCGGGCGCTTTTCCGTGGCGATCTTGGGAGCGGTCTGCGGTTTTGGATCGGCGGTTTGAAAACTGGCCAGAGTCACCTGTGGCTGACTTGGCGAGGCCGACGAATACGTAGCCGTCATCGCTCCGCGTGACGAGCCGGTTGCTCCCAACAGGTAACGATCTTCACCAGAATGGACGCACCTTGAAGCGTCCGGCTCATCACGCGGAGCGTGATGGCTACGTAGCGGTGTAGAGACCACCGAGACAATCTCGGTGGGGTTTGTGCCGTTCACAGCCGCTCGCGGTATTTGTCGTAATACCAGGGGGCCGACGCCGCCCCGTTCGCCTGTCTCGATCACGGACATTTGCGGCGCATTTTCCGTCGGTCGGTCGAGCCAGTCGCGGGATTTTTGATAGGTCTGAAGATTCCAAACATGGAGGTATTGGTCGTAGCTTCCTGAGACCAAGAGTTCCGGCGACTGCGGAAGGGGGAAGCACGCTCGCACGGGGCCGCTGTGTCCGTACAAGACCACCGTCCGTTCAAACTTTGGCAGGCCATCAGACTCTTGGCGTTTCCAGATCGAGATCGTGCCGTCATCGCCGGCAGCAAACAGACTGGAACTGTCGGCATTGAATGCGAGCGAACGGACTCGTTCCACACGCTTGGAATGCAGTCCCAATTTGATCGAGGCGACGTTCACCGTCAGCGACTTCTTGGCGAGCCCCGCTTTGCGGAGGTCAGTACGAAAGAGATGAATCTCCGCTGCCGCTCCGTTGCAGACCGCGAACTCCCCGTCGTGCGTCAGGGCGATCGCCACCATGCCGCGTCCTTGCTTCACTTTTCCTTCGGGGGGAACTTGAAACGTGCGCAATGATTTGAGATCAACGGCAGTGTCGGTTGACGTCACCTCCCACGAGTAAGCGACCCCCGCTGCTTCATCGGCGTTCGACGTTCCGGCCACCAGGATCAAGCCATCGCGAGACCAATCGACCGCTTGCACCGGATAGAGAACTTTCTGCTGAGTCAGTTCAATCGCACCGTCAATCGACCAGATCCGAACGGTGCGATCGTCTCCGCCGGAAACCAGGCGTTGTCCGTCCGCCGAAAATTTCACGGTGTTGACCGTTTTTTCATGGCCCTTCAAGACGACGGGATCGGGACCGCCCGCGAGCGTCCAGACTCGAATCAAACCATCATCACCAGCCGCCGCAACGGCTGAACTGTTGGGCGACAGCGCCACCGCACGTGGTCGTGAATCGAAGGCAAACTTCTGAGGTTGTGCGTCGTCGATCTGACCTTGAGCGTTGATCGGCAACACGACCACGCCACCCGTATTGTCAGCCGCGGCGATGAGCCGACCGTCTCGACTGATGCTGATTGATTCCACCGGCTTCGAGAGTGACACGGCTTGAGGCGCGGTGACCGTGCTCCACAACTGATCCCATTCCGCTTTGCATTTGTCGGCATAGTTCTTCTTGAGGTCTTCCAGCTTCAGCCGCGCGTCGGAATAACGTCCCTCTTGCACGAACCGATTCGCCGCAGCCAGCCCCGCGAGGTATCGAGCGCTCTTGGCTTGTTCCTCAGCCAGGTCGGCTTGTTGCTTGGCGAGTTTTGCAATCGCCTCAGCCTCGGCTTTGTCTTTGTTCGCTTTGACTTTGGCTTCATCCGCTTTCTCAGCCGCGACGACAGCCTCCTTGGTCTTGGTTTCGGCCTCCATCGTTTTGACTACGGCAACTTTCGTGTTTTCTTCAGCGACGTCGGCCTTGGCCTTGGCTGCGATCGCTAACTGCTCGGCCGCTTTCGCCAGCTTGTCGGCCTTGTCCGCTTCGACGAGCGCGGCGGCCGCCTTCTTTTGTTCGGCTTCGGCTTTCTTTTGCTCCACTTCGGCCTTCACGACCGCCGCATCCGCCTTCCGCTGTTCGTCCTCGGCCTTCACGATCGCCGCATCGGCTTTCGCCAGAGCGGTCGTGAGGTTGAATTGCAGTCGAGCGGCGACAGCCAGAAAGACCACCAATCCCAGAGCCATCACACTGGCCGCAACCTTCAACAGCTTCATTCGGCGAACGCGGCTCTCACGTTCCTCTTTCGCTTGGAAGAGCAACGTTCGCGTTTCATGGTGCGAGTCTGCGTTCGTATCCAGCACCGACAGGCCGAGATCAAAGTCACCTTTGCTCAACGCAAGCTGACCGAGCTTCAACTGTGTCTCGGTCAATCCTTCACGAGAACTTTGGTTGCCAGTCCACTCGCGCAAGGACTCGGTGAAGAGTGTCAGCGCGTTTTGCAGGTTCGCATAGCTAGGTCCGTCTTGATCCTTGGTTGTTGTCTGGCTGGCCGCTGGAACGACGGTCAGTTCGCGAGCCCGCGCTTCGAGATGACGGCTGGCCGCGTGCCGTTCGTACTCGCGAATCGCCAGTTGAAACTCAACCACGTTCGGATAACGATCCTGCGGCTTCGTGGCCATCGCTCGCATGGCGATGTCGATCAGTTCGCCCTTGTGCTCCGTTTCGCGAATGACGTTCTCGCACACGACACGGCGAATTTCATTCATCTTTTTGGCGGCAGATTGTGTCCCTTTTTGAGTGGCCGTGTCGAAGTCGTGCGGCGGTTTGCCCGTCACCACTTCAAACAACATCGCTCCCAACAGATAGATGTCACACGGCGGGCCCATCTTGTCCAACGGGCCGAGAATTAAATCGGGAGCCATGTACGCGGGGGTGCCCGATCCCAAACCGGCGGTTACCGCCAGCGGCAGACGGCCCTTGCCTTCACCGAACGGGAGCGCCAGCCCCCAGTCGAGCACCGCGACCTCACCGAACTCGCCGATCATCACATTCTCAGGCTTGAGGTCGCGATTGATGATGTGCCGCGCATGCGCGAACGCGATCCCGTCCGCCACTTTCAATAAGACTTCGAGGTTTTCTTCCAGCGTCATCTCCGGTAGCCGCTTGTTCCACGGGACACCGCGGACCCACTTCATGGCATAGAACAGCGAGCCGTCAGTCGCCGTCCCCATGTCATAAATCGGCACAATATTCGGATGGAACAAATCCGCCGTGACCACGGCTTCGGACACGAACATGTCCGTGCGATGCTTGATCACTTTGTCGAACGTGCCGATCGACTTCAGCTTCTCGACTTGGGTGGAGGGCATCGGCTTCAACGACTTGAGCACCACTTCGCGTCCCAGTGATTGTTGCCGCGCGACATAGACAACTCCCATGCCTCCTTCACCCAACTGCTTGACTAGCCGGTAATCAGATTTGGACGTCACTCGACCGTGTTGCAACCCTCCCAGCGGACGTAACGGAACGTTGAGCGATTCCTTTTGCACACTGGCTGCCGCGGCCAATGGTCCCGGATCAGTCCCCACCGCCGATGTTTTCAGGGGATCTTTTTTGGCTCCCAGACTCATGGTCTTGTCGGCAATGACGGCTGCTTCGGCATGCGACACATCCGCGCCGACCATCGTCCTGTCATCGAAGGGGACGTCGGTCAGACTTCCCTTCGGACGCGGGACGCTGACCGGTGCGGAAGGTGCGGCGGTCAACGACTCGTCGAGCATCGTCTTGTCGCCGAAATCCTCCTGAGGCCCCTCATGCGAAGCATCGTCCGAAGAAGGATTGCTGACGTCATCGACGAGGATTGTCCTCCCCGCGAAATCTTCGATCGATTCTTCTGCCAGCGCTCCGTCCGGCATCGTCTTGTCGAAATCGACTTCAGCACCAGGATCGGCCAGCAGTGTCTTGTCGGTGAAATCCTCTTCCGCTCCTTCCGCCAGTGCTCCGGCCGGCAATGTCTTATCGAAATCGACTTCCGCATCAGCGGGCTCGCCGGGATCAGACAGCATCGTTTTGTCAGCGAAGTCACCGGCGTCATTGCCTGGATCAGACAGCATTGTTTTGTCCGCGGACGAGCCTGCGTCAAATGCGTCTTCCGGCAATGTCTGACCGGCATCGACTTCTTCGCCTGCGTCATCACCCGGATCAGACAACATGGTCTTGTCCGCGAAACCTTCGTCAAACGCTCCTTCGGGCAGCGTCTGCTCGCCGGCAGCGACGGCATCCTCAAAGAGCGTTGTGATGTGCGCTCCGGGAACCGGAAGCGGTTCGCCCTCATCACCGAGCAGCGTTTGCTCGGCGTCAGGCTCGTCATCCGCCATCAGCGTTTGCCCGGCGTCGGCGGTGCCGAGATCGTCGAAAGCCTCTTCCGGAAGCGTCTCGTCAAAGCGTGGAGAGTCTGCGGAATTCCGCTCAGACGACTTCGAGGCATCCGACTTGGGGTGCGGCGTTTTGTCTGCGCCCGGATCTGTGCTCATGGGAAATGGCCCTGCCAATCGGAAGTTCGTCGCGCGGTTCGGATCAAGAGAATCGTGTCAATCTACCGGTTGAAAGAATACCTCACAAACCCGTTCGTCAGATTCTCCCCCTTCCGCATGATGCCATTCGTCAACTTTCAACCTGCGCAGTCACGACGAGTGAACTCGGCAAACGTCGCCAGTAATTCTGCCGCCTTGCCTTCGGTAATCGCCCGGCTGGCTCGCTCGGCGGCATTTCGTGGATCGACTTCGGTTGCCGTTGCGATCAGCGCGGCGGCGGCATTGGCGACGATGATGTCGCGAGCCGGACCCGGTTTGCCGTTGAAGACCTCATTCAAGCGAGCTGCGCTTTCTGTGGAGGACTCAACTCTCAACTGATCAACGCCGCATTCCGGCAGCCCGAACGTCGCTGCGGTCCAGATCAGCCGAGTCACTTTGTCTCCGACAACTTCAAAGACCGTTGTCTCTCCCCAGAGGCTGACTTCGTCCAGTTGATCGTTGCCACAAACGACGAGAACACGCGATCGTCCGAGCTTCGCCGACGCACGAGCCAGTTTTTCGGCGGTCGCGATGCGAGACGCGCCGAGCAATTGAAACTCGGCCTGGGCCGGGTTCGTCAACGGGCCCAGCAAATTGAACAGCGTCCGAAAGCGGAGCGCCTTGCGAACCGGAACGGCGTGTCGCATCGCTCCGTGAAAAACAGGAGCAAAACAAAATCCGATGCCGACTTCGTCAATGCAACGTCCGACTTGAGCGGGCGTCAGTTGCGTATTGACGCCCAGTGCTTCCAAAACATCCGCAGATCCAGAACTGCTCGACACACTGCGATTGCCGTGCTTCGCGACGGGAATTCCGCAAGCCGCCGCAACGAGCGCTGTCGCGGTGCTGATATTCAACGTCCGCAGTTCGTCGCCGCCGGTTCCGCAGGTATCCAGCAGTCCTCGACGTTGAGTCGGCACTCGTTGCGCTCGTTCGCTCATCGCACGAGCCGCTCCGACGATCTCGTCCACCGATTCCCCTTTGACTCGCAACGCGGTCAGAAACGCGGCGATCGAAATTTCGTCACACTCTCCGTCCATGATCGCCGCGACCGCCGCTCGGCAGGCTGATTCGGGAACGTCCTGTTTCTCTAGCAACGGGACAATGGCCTGTTCGATGGCGATGTGCATTTCCAGAGTTCCTGAAGAGTGGCGAGATTGTTGGTGGCCGCGTTCTGTAAATATTCAAAGGGGCCGGGGTCGGGTGTACGAATTTCAGA
>JANNDA010000061.1:0-2239 GCA_031387195.1 Planctomyces sp.
CAATCGGGACTCTCACATGATCCACAAGCTGTTTGCTAGCTTCGTCAAAACAGACCAGCGGTCGTGTGGGATCGCACGGTCGCTGGGAGACGTTCAGAGTCTCTTCCATCTGGCAGACGAACTCGGCATTGGCTTCGGGAGGGATCACATCACGCGCTTCTCGCCAGGATTTGATGTCGTTTTTTTAACGTCTTGCGAACGGTCTCGCCGCTGATTTCTGCGACGATCTTCAACGCCACGAATTCGTCGGCGAGCAGTTGCATGGTCCACGTCGCGCGGCCATCGGGCGGAGTCGAACAGGCCAGCAACACCAGTCGCGCTTCCGCCGCCCCGTCTAGCCGCCGCGTGCGAGTCACTGAGGGGCGTCGTCGTGCCGTGGCCGCCTCCAGCCCTTCAAACACGCATCGCTGCCGCAGTCGAGCCACCGTGTCGATGCTGACCTCAAACGCTTCCGCAATCTTCGAATCCGGCCACTTGGGCCCATCGGCATCCGACTTCAACAGCATGTTGATTCGCAACACCCGGTCCTTCGCGATCCGAGGCTCTCGGAGCAACGTCTCCAACATCAACCGCTCGTCAATCGACAATCGAACCACCGCCTTGGCATCCGTGCCCATGATCACCCCCTGAAATCACCGCAACCCCAGTTCTCAATAAAATGCCTCCCTTCAATCCCTGATTCCACGAAACCTCGCAATCTCAAGTTGCTCGACCACTAGTTCGACTCCTGAAGGACATTGATCTTGGACGCGGCGGAGATCAGAACGGTCCAGCGCCCACTGAAGGACACCAACTGCGGGATCGTATCACGGCTCGCTGAAATCAACACCAAGATTGTCCAAGCAGGCTGATCCCGCTTGTCACTGGCAACACGCCCGAAGCGCGAAAGGCTGTTGTCGCCAAGCTGATGCGGTAAGCGTGAGACCTTGCCGCTCGACAGACGCCTCGAATCGGTTTCGGTTGGTCCGGGGTTTTGCTTTGGGCACAATGTCCACATCCACAACCAAGAGAGTCACGATGCAATCACGGAAACACGTCGAACTGCTAATTATCAACGCCCAAACCAGTCAGTACCCCGAAGTGGCTCCAGGCGAGTGGTCGCGGTTCTTACCTACTTTTCCCGCATCCCGCCCGGTGCGAAAGGTGATCGCATAATGGCTCGTACCATATCGGGACATCCGAGAGTGGATCTTCCGCACTCACGGTTAGGCAAACTGCTTGACGCTCTTTGTGACCAAATTGAGCGAGCGAAAAATGAGGCGTGGTTGAATGACTTTGCAACGTCAGACGAGCAACTTTCCTCTGCGGTAATATCGTTTCAGGAGGAGCTATCGAAATTGGGTTTTGGTCAAGAGATTGAGAGACGAGCTTTCGTCCACAAAACCATGTCAGGAGAGGGAACCGAGTTTGCTAATGCAGTGCTGTCGCTTGATAGTGAGGGGCTTTCCGAGTGGCGGCAGACTCTCGGCCTGGGAACGAATTCCACGACAATCCGGGATCTCTTCAAAGCAGAGCAAGCTACAAAAGCCCTCACTCGCGAGCTTTCGCAAAACGCTAGCAACTTGATCTGTCAACAAAGACAGGTACTTGCCTGCTTGCGTCAGGAACTCAAGTTGATTCTCGATGAAGCGGAAGAACTTTATTCGGACGAATGCAGTGAACTTTATATGATTCTCGCTCCAGTCGAGAGCGGGTGGTCAGTCCAATTGATCTTTGATGACGATGCTTTTTCGAGAATGAAAAAAGCGGCGGTTGAAGTCACTGAATTCGTCATCAGAAATCATCCGTCGGCTGAGAAGAATGGAGATTTTACGTCCGTTGCCGCCAAGACGATTCGCAAGCAACGCGGCCATCGAATTACCACCCAACATGCGACTTTCAATTCGCGAATGATCGATAAGGTTCAAACTTCGCCGGAGTCTCACGATTGGTCTGCGAGGAATTGGGCCGACTTTCTTGTGTGCAGCGTTTCAACGGTTCACTCGCAGCCAATGTGGCGAGAATTGATGAAGCAGCGTGAGTTGACCAAATTGGCCCGTCAAATGAAATCACACCCGTCGAAGGCAGACACGCGCGTTAATCGAAAGCCCAAGCGATCAGACTGACCGAACGAACGCGATCAGAGAACGAACGCCTGAAAAAAATCTTGCTCCGGATTCTCCGCGAATACTGGGGCTTTTTATTTGCGTTCGGTTATAGCCACCGAACGAATGCCGTTGGGGAAAGAAGGTTTCCACCC
>JANNDA010000074.1:0-9923 GCA_031387195.1 Planctomyces sp.
CAATCGGCTGCGCCCCGCCCGCGTCATGCTTGTGCTCCGGAGGCTCCGGTGCCTTCGGCGCCTGATACGGCTCCAACTCCTCGCCGCTGCGCACCAGTCGGAAGCTGTTGAACACCACGATCAGCGAGCCGACGACATGCAGCATCGAAGCCACAATCGGCCCGATCTGGCCCACCGCCGCGAGCGTCAATCCGCCGATGATGAACAACACGCCCAGCAGGAAATTCTGGTTGATGACGGCGCGCGTGCTGCGGGAAAGTTTCACGAGAAACGGCAGCCGGCGAAGATCATTGTTCCTCAGCGCAATCGTCGCGCTGTGGATCGCCACTTCGCTGCCCGCCGCGCCCATCGCGATGCCGATGTCGCCCGCCGCGAGCGCCGGGGCGTCGTTCACGCCGTCGCCGATGACCGCGACCTTGTAGCCCTTGGCTTTCATGGTGCGGACAAATTCCACCTTGTTTTGCGGCAGACAGTCGCCCTTCGCTTCTTCGCAGCCAATCTCCGCCGCCACCCGCGTGGCCACGGGTTGACGGTCGCCGCTCACCATCGCAATGCGGCGGACGCCGGCTTCCTTCAACTCGATCAAGGATGTCGGATTTGCAAACCACGCTTTGTTCTGCCATTTTTGAATTTTGCGGTGCCTGACCCCGGATCTTTTCAAAACCGGGGGCTGACGCCGTCCGGCTCGCCAACATCACGCAGGTGGGGGAATCGCTCCGGATGGCGGCGTTCCATTTCCTGCCTTGATGTAGTTGCCTCGTTGCCGAGCGTACTCTTCCGGCGCGAGCGCGTCTTCTAACCGCGGTGCTTGTTCGGCCTCTTCGGCGAAGTACCGTTTGAGAAACGGCACGCACCAGCCACAGCCCGATCCCGCGCCGCCGCATTCCGAAAGCTGACTGGCTCGGCGCAGTTGATGAATCCGCATGAAGTTGAAAATCTTCCGCTTCGAGATGTGGAAGCAGTAACAAATCGTGTCATCCAACTCCACGGCGAAGTCTCCTCAGTGGTCGTTCCGGCGCTCTGTGCGTCGCGACACAGTAACCCGAAGCGTCAGCGAGGGCGAACGCTTCAAGCACGCTTGGAAGACACAGGTGCGTGCATCGAAATTAAGTCGGTGAAAAATCTTGAAGGACTGCCGCCTGTCTTCAACCCGGAGGGTTTTCAGCCATTAGCCGGGGGTTGAGCGAAGCGATACCCCATAGGCACCAACTTAAGGAATTGCTGCCATCGGTCGTGGCACGACTTGGAGGTCTGTCCCCCTTTTCCTCTTGGGAAAATCGGCACAACCAGGAAATTTGTGGTCGCCAGTTTTTTGAGTCGGCATCATGAGACCGCAGTCACATTGGCTGGCAGCACGGAATCAAGCGGGGCTCGAATAGACTCTGAAGAGTCGCACCGTTCAATGTCGTTTCGGCACAAATACGGAGGCTTGAGACAGGTTATGGCAGTTCACTGACGCCGTCGGCGCTGACGAGCAGCAGCTTGTCGGTCAGCGGGTGGTCCATTTGCGAAAAGTCTTGACGCACTCGCTCGCGAATGTGGCGGACCATGTCGGGAGTGTCGGTGCTCAACGCGACGAAGAAGTCTCGGTTGGGCATGCCAACGGCGAATTCATTTCCCAGCACATCGCGCAGCTTTTCGTGGAATGATCGGCTGAGCATTCGCGATGAGTTGTACGCATCTGGCTTGTGGGGCATCAGCAGCTTGGGGCCGTCTTCTTGGCCAGTCAGCAACATCTCGCTGGGATGCTCGTCGAAGTAGCGTTCGAGGTTGACCATCGCCAGATCGTGCAGTTCCTCGGCGGTGAGATGCCACTTCTCCAAGAGCTCGTGGCGGATGTACCAGTAAGCCTGGGCCTCATCGACGACATACAAAATCATCAAGTTGCCGACCCACGGCTCTCCGACAAAGTTAGGGAAATTCTGCTGCCAAACTTTCTCCGGATAGAGCATCGGCATGATCCGCTCGCGGACGCTGTCCAGCGAGGGAGTGGTTTGGTCATCGCCCCATTCTTGAACTTGGACGACGGTCGTGAGCGCCGGCAGCAAGATGTTTTCAAAGCGATCGGGAGACTGCACGTAGGAACGATAGAAGTTGTAAAGGTTGATGTTGGACTTACCGAGCCGCAGTTGGAAATCTCCCACCGCTTCGCATTCCAACAACGGAAACTTTTCGCGAGCCAGCTTCAAGGCTCGTTCGGCAAAGACGCGTGGCGGATCAGCAATCATTTCCGGAGCCTCCAAAGTATTGAGGACCATGCGGACCAGCGTGTCCGTTTCGGGATCATGTGGCCGATCGCTCCGTTCGACGAAGGTGACCAGCAACATCATCTGCGGCCAATCAATGGACCACGCCTTCCAACGATGCCACTGGCGTTGCACGAACCAACGTTTCCACCACGGCGGCAGTTGATCGAGCACTGCTTCGCCTTGCCAACCGGCGGATGTTTGTGACAACACCAGCGATTGAATCCGCTTCATTTTGCGGCGGCAGGGAAATAGCCGGTTGAAGTCGATCGCCTGATCCAGCCGAGGCGTATCACCCCAGACACACCGCAGCGACAGAATGCCCGCTTGATCCGGCAGCATGACGTGCGAGACGCCATCCAGAATTTCGACCTGCCATGACGGCGGATGCCAAACACGAAACCACCCGGAGGGGCCGTTGAGACTTTTCCAATGTTGCGGTTGCTGATGACGCACGATGCAAACCTCTGTTGATCGCCGAATGTCGCCACCACTATGCCAAGTTGCGCGGGCAAGGTCGATGGTGTGACCCGCACTCACTGGCGACTGTGAAACAATTTCAGCAGCGAGAGAAATTTCTGATCGCGATCAGATCGAATGTGCTCGGCCGTTTCGGGGGAGTACTCGTAGAAGCCGTGGCCCGTTTTGAAGCCGTGATGTCCGGCATCCACGATGTTCTGCACGGTCTTCGGGACTTTCGTTCCGGAGGCAATCTCCGGTGCAAGATTGCGATACACAGCGGTTTGTACGTCGAGTCCACCGAAGTCGTGAATTCGCAGCGGGCCGAGTGCGGCGAGTCGAAAGCCCATGCTTCCTTGAATTGCGGCGTCGATGTCTTCGACCGACGCGACACCGCGATCGAGCAAATCCCAGACTTCTCGCATCACGGCAATTTGCACGCGGTTGACGAGAAATCCGGGCAACTCTTGGTTGATGCGGATTGCCAGTTTGCCCGATCGTCGCAGTAATTCGAGCGTTGCCAGAATCGTCGCTTCGTTCGTTTGCGGACTGCCGACCACTTCGACTGTCGGCACGATGTGCGGCGGATTGAACCAGTGCGTCACGACAGCTCGTTCCGGCCGCTTGAGCCGCGCGCCTGATTGCGAGATTGGAAACGTCGAAGAGTTGCTCGCCAGAATCGTGTCATCGGCGACGTGTACTTCGAGCCGTGCAAACAGTTCCTGCTTCGCCTGAATATCTTCGCGAACCGCCTCAGTCACAAACTGCGAGTCATGGACGGCATCCGCTTCTGAATGGCAAACGACAATCCGTTTCAGGACGTCATCGACTTGATCAGCCGGGAATAATTCTGCACCGACAAAGTCTCGCAAGTTCTGTCTCACGCGGTCGTGCAGTGAATCGCCAGCCGCTTTGACGTCATCAAAGCCCGTGACCGCGCAACCGGCCATTGCGAAGGTTTGCGCGATGCCGTGGCCCATCGTGCCCAGACCGATCACGGCCACTCGTTGAATGCTGCTCATCGAAGCTCCACAAAACCGGTGCCTGACCCCTAACTGCGGTGAGGTTGACTCTCGTGTTGTTACAGAATTCCCGCGCCGCGGACGTCGATCCCTTTGAGGGCCATTTTCAGCTCTTCGATGTTGGGCGAAATCTCGAAGGCGTCGGAGCGGCTGATCAATTCTTTGTCGATGAAGTACTTCAGCGAGTCGTTAAACAACTGCATGCCGTCTTCTTTGCCGATGCGGATCGCGGCGGCCAGCTTGTTGTCTTGTTCCTCCAAGACCAGCTTGCGGACGACGGCGTTGAAGAGCATCAGTTCGATGATCGGCACGCGGCTCGGTTTATCGACGACGGTCTTGATGAGCTTCTGGGCGACGATCGCTTTCATGTTGAAGGCCATCGCGCCGCGCAGAGCCTTGTGCATGTCTTGCGGAAAGAGGTCCAGAATACGACCGATGCACGACGGAGCGTTTGAGGCATGGATCGTGCCGTAGACCAAGTGCCCGGTTTCGGCGGCGTGGATCGCGGTGCCGAACGATTCCTGATCGCGCATTTCGCCCACCAGCATGATGTCCGGGTCTTGTCGCACGGCGTGCTTCATGGCGATGTGAAAGTCCTTCACGTCCATGCCGACCTCGCGCTGATTGATGAGCGCCTTGTCTGACGTGTAGACGAATTCGATGGGGTCTTCGATCGTCAGGATGTGGACGCTCTTGCGATGATTGATCAGGTCCAGCATCGAAGCGATCGTCGTGGACTTGCCGGAGCCGGTGACTCCGGCGAGCAACACCATGCCTTGGTCGTAGTTGGTCAGCCATTCCATCGACGGCGGCAGGAACAGGCCCTCGAAGTTCGGGATCGTGCGTTCGATTTTACGGCTGACCATGCCGGGAATGCCCATCTGCACGAACAGGTTCACGCGGAACCGCCATTTCTCCCCTTCGACTTCGACGACATGCGAAAAGTCGGAGCCTCCCTCATCCCAGAAGATGTTGGTCAGCCGCTCGTCCATCATCGGCATCAGCAGCGCTTCCATCTTCTCTTTGTTGATCGGCTCCATGTCCAACGGCACCAGCGAACCCTTGACGCGGAAGATCGGCGGCCGGCCGACCTGCATGTGCAAGTCGGAAGCTTTGTGCTTGACCATTGCTCGGAAGACCTTGTCGATCTCCAGGCTCTTGGTGGCCCCGAACTCGCGTTTGACGTTGGGCTGAGCCTGCGGAGCAGCAGCGGGAGCGGCGTGACCAGACATGGTGAACTTCCTTCAGAACGTGGACTTAAAAATGAGCCGCAGAACTGGCGGCGAAAAATTTGAGATTTTTCATCAAACCCCACTGAGCTTGCCTCAGTGGATTCAAGCTTTTGCACTACGACCGGTTTCATCGCGTAGTGCAAAGGCCCGCGAGCCACTGAGGCACGCTCGGTGGGGTCGCAGAGATCAGGGATAGTAATGCGGGGCCCGTTGTAACCGAGATGGCTCGACCGCTTCAAATGCGAACTGGCACACCTCGCTCGGCCATGTAGCGTTTGGTTTCGGCGATCGTGTACTCGCCGTAGTGAAAAATGCTGGCCGCGAGCGCGGCGCTGGCCTTACCGATCGTCACCGCTTCATACAAATGCTGCGGACTGCCCGCTCCGCCGCTGGCGACGACGGGAATCTTGACTGCGTCGGCCACGGCGCGGGTGATCTCGATGTCGTACCCGTCCTTCGTGCCGTCGGCATCCATGCACGTGAGCACGATCTCACCCGCTCCCAGCCGCTCGACTTCGAGGGCCCACTCGACCGCCTGCAAGCCGGTCGGAATGCGACCGCCGTTGATATGCACATCCCAAAACTCGCGACCGTCCTTTTGGATCCGCTTCGGGTCAATGTTGACGACGATGCACTGACTGCCGAAACGCAACGCTGCTTCGCGGATGAGTTCGGGGGTTTTCACTGCCGCCGAGTTGATCGACACCTTGTCGCATCCCGCACTCAGCAACGTGCGAATGTCGTCGCACGTTCGGATTCCACCGCCGACGGTCAGCGGCATGAAGATCACCTCGGACGTTCGCCGCACCACATCGACCATCGTCTGGCGGCCTTCGTGGCTGGCGGTGATGTCCAGAAACACGAGTTCGTCGGCTCCCTCATTTTCATAGCGAGCGGCCACATCCACCGGGTCTCCAGCATCGCGGAGATTGAGGAAGTTCACGCCTTTCACGACTCGGCCGGCATGGACGTCGAGGCACGGAATAATTCGTTTCGCAAGCATGTCTCAGTGATTTCACTTCGTGTTGTTGGATTGGGAACCACGAATTTCAGCAACCGGCACTCCCAGCAGGAAGGCAATCGCCAGACAGAACCCGAAGATTCCCAGAACCCAGACGAGCGGGTACGTCATCAACAGTTCTGCGATTTTCTGTTTGAGTTGCTCATCCGACGACAACTCCGCCGCGCGGCCAAGCGAACTGCGGACATGCCGAAACTTCATCGCCGCCGCTTGCAACAGGAAAACCCACACGCCGCCAATCAAACAGACCGCAGCCGCAGAGGCGATGGCATAACGGTTTCGATTCATGAAGACGCTCCAACGTAGGGCGGTAGCTCACCGCACACGCTAAGGAGTGTCAACTTATTTTCCGCGACTGTCGCAGATATGCTGAGCCTGCTCCCAAACCCGTAGCCACAAGCTTCCAGCTTGTGAGCGTTCTCCAGCACGCGGCAGCTTGTAGGCACCGGCAAGCTGCAATCTCACCGCTACGGTTTACGATTCCTGGATCAGCACAATTATGTCGTCACCTAACTCTTGGTTTGTGCAGACAGGTTTTGGAACGGTTCTCGGTCCAATGCCCGATGACGCGCTCGTCGAAATGGTCCGCACAGGAGCATTGATTGCCAGCGATCTGGTGCGAACCGATGCCTCCGCAGAATGGCAACAAGCCGGGCAGGTGCCGGGCCTGTTTTCGGATTCGCCGAGCCTACACGAGTCCCCCTCACCTGTCGAAAAGCCGGGCTTGAGCGAAGCTCCCTGTGATCATCAGCCGGCAGAAGTTTTCATTCATCCCTCGCAGCGTCCGATCGCACCGACGGAGACCGTTGCCTACGCGTTCGACGAACCCGAAACACAGCCGGCGACGCAGGAAGAAGACCTCGTCGCCCAGTGGAAGGCCGAGCGGAAACAACGTTCCAAACGTCGTGAGGATAATCCAATCGCGAGACAGATCGCGCGAGAAGTGGATGACTCGGAGTTAGAGCCCATTCCAGACATCTTCGCTGACGAAGCGGTCGCCGAGGTTCTCAAGCCAGTATCGCCGAGCGAGCCGAAAGTCACTGACGTGGCCGCACCGTTGGAACAGCGATCAACGATCCAGCGACCGTCGTTTCTCTCGCAAATCGCCCCCGATCGTCCCGCGATCCCAGTGGAATCGTTTACCCAGAAACGTGACCGTTGGATGCGCAGCCTACCGAGTTGGCCGATCATGACTGCTGTGATCTTGATGATGTTTTCGGGTTGGTGGTTTTGGCCGCGGTCTCAGCGAGATACCTACGATCGCTTTGTGGTGATCTGGAGCGAGCTCCAACATCACCGTGCTCTCCCGTTGGACAAGTCTGGTATGGCTAATTTTGTCGAACGATCAGAGTCAGAGTTGAATGTGATTGTGCAGCGTTTGAATAAACGGGCGAGTCCCAAGGATCACGAGAGTTCGTTGTTGCTGAAGATCGGCCAAGACTGTTTGCAGCCGATGTTGAAAAGGCCGCGCGAACGTGACTCACTCCGCGAGCGGCAACTCACGATCTGTTTTCGGGCGTTAGCTGAGATTTATGGCCTGCCGCGAACGGACCTCCCCATTCCAAGTCTGAATGCCGACAGCGTTGATCCCGTCGCTATGCCCGATCCTGAAAAGGCCACCTCGAACAACGTTAGTGAACCGTTGCCAGAACCTCTGTCAAACGAGGCGACAACGAATCCTACGACGGACGAATCGAAGCGCTGAGGCGAGCGCGTCAGCCCCGAATGGGACCGCCGTTGTCGGCGGCCCCCGCACAGATCCGTACGTGCGCAACTGCTTGACGTTCTCCTTGGTCAGCCCCCTTCCCTCCACACAGATTCCGTGGGGGTGACATTGACCTCGCCAGGAACGCTCGACATCACTGTCGCGTTTCCCATGCCAGGACAAGGTCGGCCACCTCAAAGGAATGCGGCATCAATCAAACACAGCGGAACTTTGAGGGTTGAAGCTCAATCGCTGATGGATCATTGTTGGGCCGAGCCACTCACCTCCGAATCATCTTCACGAATAATTGCTCAACATGACTGACAACGTCTGGGACGATGCGCATGCGAAACTGGACCGACTCAAACACAATCTGGCGACAGTCATTGAAGGGAAGGCGCACTGCATCGACATCCTCACGATCGCTCTGCTGGCTGGCGGATCGGTGTTGATGGAAGACGTGCCGGGTGTCGGCAAAACGACGTTGGCAAAAGCCCTCGCGCGGTCGATCGACTTGAGCTTTCATCGCATTCAGTTCACGCCCGACTTGCTGCCAGCGGACATTCTGGGATCGTCGATTTACAACCCGAATGACGGCACGTTTTCGTTTCGCAAAGGGCCGATCTTCTGCCACGTGTTACTGGCGGACGAAATCAATCGAGCGTCACCACGCACGCAATCAGCGCTGCTGGAAGCGATGAGTGAATCGCAAGCCACCATCGAAGGTGAGCGGCACGTGCTGGCGGAGCCCTTCATCGTGTTGGCCACGCAGAATCCCGTGGAGTTTCATGGGACATACCCGCTGCCAGAAGCACAGCTCGATCGGTTTCTGGTGTTGTTGGATTTGGGCTATCCCGACATCGAAACGGAAATCGGGATCTTGTTTTCGCATCAAGAGACCGAACCGCTCGACAGCTTGCAGCCGGTTTTGGCCGGGCATGAACTCGTCGCCTTGCAGCACGAAGTGCGGCATATCCGCGTGGAGCCGACCGTGGCGCGATACATCGTGGAGATCGTCAATCAGACACGCCACGAACCGCGGTTGAAACTGGGGGTCAGTCCGCGAGGATCGTTGATGTTGTTTCGAGCGGCTCAAGCGGCCGCGTTTTCCAAGCGGCGTCAGTACGTTCTGCCCGATGACGTGCAAGAGTTGGCGAGCTACGTTCTGCCGCACCGCGTGATCCTCACGCCGCAGGCGAAATACGGCGGCGTTTCCAAGAGTGATGTCATCGCCGAGATCGTCCGCCGAGTTCCTGTTCCAACTTGATTGATGTGATGAAAGGCAAGCATGTTCCTCGGCATCGAAATCGGTGGCACGAAATTGCAGCTCGGTGTCGGCACTGGCAACGGTCCGCCATTGGTCGCACTAGAGCGGCGCGATGTTGATCGTGCGAAAGGTGGCGCGGGCATTCGCGAACAGATTCTCGAAGCCGGTCGCTCGCTGTTGAGCCGATATCCGGTGCAACGCATCGGGTACGGATTCGGCGGGCCGGTGAATTCGGCAACCGGGCGCGTCATCACGAGTCATCAAGTCCCGGGATGGACTGACTTCCCAATCGTCGAATGGACGCGCGAAGCATTCGGGCTCCCGGTTCAGTTGGGCAACGATTGCGACGTCGCCGCATTGGCCGAGGCGACTTATGGAGCCGGACGTGGCGCGGGGACCGTGTTCTATATCACCGTCGGCACGGGAATCGGCGGCGGCTTGGTGATTGATGGAAAGTCGCAAGGAGCGGGCCGCATGGCGATCGCCGAGATCGGTCACTTGCGGCCGGGACTGCTTGCCGACGATTCGCATCAAACCGTCGAATCGCTCGCAGCCGGGCCGGGCATTGAAGCGGCGGCGCGAGCGTTACTCACCGGCACACAGCGGCATCCGCTGGTTGTTGCTGGTGCGTTTCATTCGCAGGACACCGCCATTCAATGGCCTGACACAGCGTTTGCAGACAAGGCCGATGAGGACACGGCGGATTTGCTCAGCCGATGTTTGGGCAACGTCGAGCAGCTCACGGGCAAGATGGTGGCTCAGGCAGCGGCGAGCGGAAATCGTATCGCGTTGGCGGCGTTGCATCAGATGCACGTGACGCTCGGTTGGGCGATCGGACAAATGGTGACGTTGTTGTCGCCGCAGGTGGTGGTAGTCGGTGGCGGCGTTTCGTTGATGGGGAACGAACTTTTTTTTGAGCCGCTGCGAGCACAAGTGCGACGATTTGTGTTTCCCCCGCTGGCGGACTCGGT
>JANNDA010000202.1:0-2821 GCA_031387195.1 Planctomyces sp.
CTTGCGAATGATCCAACGACCCTCCTGCTCATCAACGATGAGTCTCCCAAAAACACTCCTTTCGGGAAACATCTCATTCAGGACCGCGTGGAGTATAGCCCGAAGCGCAAGCGAGGGAAGTTGGCCCCCTTTTTGACGCTCATCACCACAATCCCTCGCTTGCGCTTCGGGCTAGTATGAAACCAGCGGTGGCCGAGATCGGCCACCGCTCTATCAAATATCAGGTCGATTACTTCTTGGTGGGATCGCCCCCTTTCCCACCGTGCTTCATTTTCTCCATCATCTGCTCAGGAGTTTCCTTGGCCGCTTCCTCTTGGGCTTTTTTGGCCTCGGGTGGGAGCTGGTATCCTCCTCCCGGGTCCGTGGGGCCGGGACCACCGCATCCCGCTGCGGCCAGGATTCCCAAGAAAACAATACCATTCGCGAGCGTTCGACACATTTCATGGTCCTTTCGATATCAAAAAGCAGGGTGATCGACACAGACACGACACACGATCAACAAGTCGCTAAGCATTACAGCAATTCGGGCGGAGGAGGGCCAGTTTGTCCGGGGCGTTTTATCACGGGTGCTTCATGACGTCACGTTGGTTTTGGATCAGCATTGGATTGCTGCTTCTGCTGTCTCTGATTGCCGCGAGTCTGGCCTGGTTCCGGAATGACACACCGTTCGATCGTGTCGAACGCCCCAATTCACTGAGCCATATCGCTCGTTGTGCGGAATGTCATGCGGCTCAGACCGATTCGTTTCTTGCAGTTCCGCATGCTCAAACACTGAGACGCGCGGATCAGCCGTCGGAATGGGCTCACTTCACTGGGCAAGCGGTTCGGATTGGTCATCCTGCGGTTGAGTTTCGCTATTCGGAACGTGGCGGTCGTCTTTGGTGCGTGGGTGAGCGAGCGAGCGAAATCACCGGCGGCTGTTGACTGGATTTTTGGGAGTGGTCATCACGGTCAAACTGCGGTCACCGTACGCACCAACAACCGCGGCGAGGCGTTGGCACTGGAGCATCACGTCACGTGGTATGCCACACACGGATTGGATCGGACCATCGGTCGCCCACTCGACCTCGGCAGGAACAGTGACGAAGTCGGGGAATTGAACGATCCCGAAACCTCCCGCCGGTGTTTTGGCTGTCACACCACGGTCTTACCGGAGAATGGACATCAGATCGACTTGGATCACTTGGTGCCGGGCGTACTGTGCTCGCGCTGTCATGCTGGAGCTGATCAGCATGCGGACTCAATGAAGTCCGGAAGCGTTGCCGCTGAATTTGACAATTGGCGGAAGCTGTCTCCCTTCCAATCGGTCGCTCGCTGTGGTGAGTGCCACCGGCTGCCCACCAGTTTCTCACCGTCTGAACTGATGCCCCAAAATCGAACCTTGCCTCGATTTGCCCCTGTCGGATTGCTGATGAGTCAATGCTTTCAGCTTCAGCACACTCAGGCACGGTCTGATGGAACCGCTCGATTGGATTGCGTGACGTGTCACGATCCACATCGTCCAACACAGACCGATCCGAACCACTACAACCGCAGTTGCCGACAGTGCCACAGCGGAGACTCCACCTCCCCGGTGGCCTGCCCCCAACAGTCATTGGAGAGTAACTGCATCGGCTGTCACATGCCGAAGATCTCGATAGACGCCCCCACGTTTTTCACAGACCACTGGATTCGAGTACCAAAATTGCCAAAGGAAGCTCGTGCGATTGACAATTAGGTACGGCCTGACCGCAACCCGTGAATTACGGCAATCGAACCCACCCATGTGCTACGCCAGCTCGAAGCCTGGAATCGTTCCATTGCTCGAACCAAACGCATTCACGTCCGCGCCGAGACGACGTAGGAATTGCACATAGAGATTGCTCAGCGGCGGGTTTTTCTTCGGATCAAACGCCAAGTGCTGGCCGTGCCGGAAGCCGCCACCGGCGACCATGATCGGCAAGTTTTTGTTGTCGTGGCTGCTGGCGTTACCGAGGTTGCTGCCGAACAGCACGATCGTGCGGTCGAGCAGCGTGCCCCCTTCCTCACGCGTGCTTTTCAGCTTCGTCAGCAGTTCACCAAAGAGCTGCATCTGCTGAACTTCAACGACGCGCAGCTCGGCGAGCTTGACCGGGTCTTGCCCGTGATGCGAGAGGTTGTGCCAGTCCTGCGTGACGCCGGGAATGACCGGCACGGCATTCAGGCCGTTCAGAGCAAAAGTGATGAACCGCGTCGAGTCAGTCTGCAGCGCGAGGTGCATCAGGTCGATCATCAATCGCACTCGCGAGGGGACTTCCACCGAACTGGCGATATCAACCGGCGGCTTCGCATCGACCTTCGGCTTTGGGCGGCGAGTCCAGTCCTGCGCCTTGAGCATTCGCTGCTCGACCTCGCGCACCGAATTGAAGTATTCGTCGAGCTTGGCACGGTCCTGCTGGCCGAGTCCCTTTTGAAACTGCTTCGCCTCGCCCAGCACGGTGTCCATGATGCTCTGCCCCTGCTTGAGCCGCTGCACCTGCGCGTTGATCTCCGTCGGTGTGCCGTCCACGAACATATTCTTGAAGACGCGCGACGGACGTTCCTCAGCGGGAATCGGCACGCCGCTGCGAGTACACGACAGCCCACGGCTCGAAGAGGACGACAGCACGAGCGAGCCGAACCGCGTGTCAGGCACGAGTTGCTCGATGGCGTATTGGTCGAGCGAGATCGTGTTCTTGAAGTTGTCCGCACGCGGATGCGGCGCGGACGTGAGGTAGCACAACTCGGCCGGATGCCCGCCATCGACCTCGGGATGCGAGAGCCCGGAAAAGACGGTCAGGTCGTTGCGGAATTCCTTGATCGG
>JANNDA010000226.1:0-3029 GCA_031387195.1 Planctomyces sp.
CGGTTCCCGATCTGCAAAGTCCTGGATCACATTGACGAGAATTGGGCTGAAGACACATCGTTGCCCGTCCAAGTGGTCCGAGCCCAAATCGCGGCGCTACGCACGACAGGCGATCCGGAAGCTCGCTTCTACGCGAAAACACAACTCGTGCGGAATCTCTACAAGGCAGGCTACAATGCCGACGAGCTTCGTGAGATATTCCGTTTGATCGACTGGATGATGCACCTGCGGCGCGACTTGAGCCGCAGGTTTGTGTTCGAGTTGACCGCTTTTGAAAAGGAACAACACATGCCTTATGTGACGTCAGTGGAACGATTCGCCGAAGAACGCGGCAGAGAACAAGGCTTGGAACAAGGCTTGGAACAAGGCTTGGAACGAGGCCGAGAACAGGGGAGCGTGATTCTTATGCTACGGCAACTGACACGCCGATGCGGCCCCTTGCCAGTTGCGGTTGAACAACAAATCCGACAACTGGCTTTGCCGCAAAGCCAGTCACTCGGAGAAGCGCTGTTGGACTTTCAGTCGCTCGCCGACTTGCAGACGTGGCTGACAAAGGAAGGGGTCTGACGGAGCGATGCTAGGTTGATCGTGCTATTGCTTGATTCCTGACGGAGACTCGAATGATTCGCCTCGCAAGTTTGCTACGTTGGTGTCTGCTGATTGTGATCGCGAGCCTCAGTCTCGTTAATCCGGCACATCCGATTTCTGCTACGGAGAAAGAGGTTCAAAAGCCACAAACTTCAGAGGTGTCCGCAACAGCGGATCTCGTTGCAATACTTAAGCCGTCGATCGTCGTCATCAGTTTCTCTGGCCGAGATGGTAAACAAGAGGGGCTCGGCACCGGGTTCGTCGTTTCGGAAGACGGGCTGATCGCGACGAACTTTCATGTCATCGGCGAAGGGCGGCCGATCTCGGTGCAGTTTGCGGACGGGACGAAGCGCGATGTGATCGCCGTTCATGCTTCGGATCGGCAGCTTGACTTGGCGATCGTGCGGATCGACCAGAAGGGATTGAAGCCGTTGGTGCTCGGCGATTCGGACGCGGCAAAGGACGGGCAGTCGGTCGTTGCGATGGGAAATCCGCTGGGGCTGAAGCACAGCGTGGTTGAGGGGATCATTAGCGGGCGGCGTGAGATTGAAAACCGGCCGATGCTGCAACTGGCGATGCCGATTGAGCAAGGAAACAGCGGCGGGCCGTTGGTTGATCGGGCGGGGCGAGTGCTCGGCGTTATCACGTTGAAGTCGCTCGTGACCAACAATCTGGGTTTCGCGATCGCGGTGAAGTCGCTCAAGCCGCTGCTGGAGAAACCGAACCCGATTCCGATGGCTCGCTGGCTGACGATCGGCGCGCTCAACCCGCGTGAGTGGACTCCGCTGTTCGGGGCTCGCTGGCGTCAACGAGCAGGGCGCATTCAGGTTGAAGGACTCGGACAAGGCTTCGGCGGACGATCGCCCTGCCTGTCGAAGCAAGCGCCGCCCGAACAACCGTTCGAGGTCTCGGTGCATGTGAAGTTCAAGCCGGAAGACGGCGCGGCGGGGCTCGTGTTTCAGTCGGACGGCGGCGAGAAGCATTACGGATTTTATCCCAGCAACGGCGGCTTGCGGCTCAGCCGCTTCGACGGGTCAGACGTGTTTCAATGGCAGGTCTTAAAGGAAGTCCGCAACGAGGCGTATCGCCCGAACGAATGGAACGAGATCAAAGTCCGCATCGAAAAAGATCGCATCCGCTGCTTTGTGAACGGTACGCAGGTGATCGAATCGGAAGACGACAAGCTGACGAGCGGACAGATCGGGCTCGCGAAGTTCCGACACACGGAAGCCGAGTTTCGCGGATTCCGTGTCGGTGCAGATCTTCCGTCGCATCATCCGTCGCCAGAAGCGATCAGTCGCGTGGCGGAGATCGTGAAGGGCGTGACGTCCAAGCAAACTCCGGGTGAGTCGGTGTTGAACCGGCTCACTCCCGAAGGTTCCGCCGCGACCGCTGCGTTGCGTGAGCGAGCTCGCGAACTCGAACAACAGGCCGAGCGGCTGAAGCAACTGGCGAACGATGTCTACACCGAACGAGTGCAGGTCGAGCTGCGCAAAGTGACTGACGGCGGTGATGACAAGATCGACTTGCTTGCCGCCACGTTGTGGATCGCGGCGCTCGATAACGAAGAACTCGACGTCGAAGACTATTGCCGCGAGATCGACGCTCTCGGAGCGGACCTCAAGAAGACGCTTCCAGAGAACGCCGACAGCAGTGCGAAGCTCGCCGCCCTCAAGAAATTCTTCTTTGAGGAACTCGGCTTTCACGGCGGACGGCTGAGCTACTACGCGCGGTCGAACAACCACATCAACGAAGTGATCGACGACCGCGAAGGGATGCCGATCACGCTCTCGATCTTGTACATGGAACTCGGCCAGCGGATCGGGCTCAATATTGTCGGCGTCGGCCTCCCCGGCCACTTCGTCACGCGGCATGAACCGAAAGAGGGTGAACCGCAATTGATCGACGTCTTCGAGGGAGGCGAGTTCATCACCAAGCTCAAGGCCGAAGAACGTGTTTTTGAAAACACCGGCCGCCCCGCTCGCGACGAACATTTTGTCGCCTCGAAACGCCGAGACATCCTCATTCGCGTCATCAGCAATCTGCTACGCGGTGCTCAAAACGAAAAGGATGTCGATGCGATGTATCGCTACGTCGATACGATCCTGACGCTCGACCCCGACGCGGCCGATTATCGCGCGATGCGGTTTGAAATCTGCGCGTTCTCGAAACGGATCGAACAGGCCCTCGCGGATGCCGACTGGCTTCTCGACAAGAAACCCGAAGGGGTCAATTTGAAACGTGTCGAAGAGATCCAAGGGCAAATAGCCAAGTAAAGCCCTCGTTTAACCGCACGCCGCAGGCACGCGCGTTTCCAATCGTTTGACTTGTGACGTGTTTTCAAACGCGCGTGCCTGCGGCGTGCGGTTAAACCCATTTTCCGCACCCTTAGAAAATAGCATAGAGAACAGAATTGCGCTATTCACCCAGAGTCGCTAAAC
>JANNDA010000246.1:0-6813 GCA_031387195.1 Planctomyces sp.
TCCATCGAAGGCTTCAACGGTTTCGTTGCCTCCACCGTTGCTCCAATTGCTACCGGCTGGAACAACAAGTTGCCGGGCGGGATTATCCCCCGCTCAAGATCAACACCTTTCACGGCGCACGGAGCGATGACGGCTACGTAGCCATCGCGCTCCGCGCGATGAGCCGAACGCTTCTAATGGCCTCCCTACTTCTCGCACTCACCGCATCACTCACGTCCGCCGAAGAACCGCATTGGTCGTTCCGCAAAATCACTCGCCCGACTCCGCCGCTTCGACCGACCGCAGGTCTCCAAATCGTGGTTTCATTCACCGAACAGCGGGATGCGGCCATCAATGCCGACTCCCCACGGTGATGCGCCGAACGGCATCGCGCCGATGTCGGGCTGATCGGTGTCGGTATCGCGGAGTGAGTCAGGCCACTCTGATGGCAGAGCAACTCCGGCGTTGATCGCCGGGCTGTCGGCTTGCAGTCGCAGATCAACTGCGAGTGGGTCATCCGCGGTGAGGCGGACGAAACGCGGGTCGGCGATGCGGTCTTGTGTGGTCCAACCGGGCTCGTGAATTTTCCGGCTGTCGTTGAACAGCGTCGAGGCGCGGAACTTCGCGAACGGATCGCCCTTGAGCGACGGGCCGTCTTTCACGCCCCACAGCAGGTTGCCTCCTTCGCGAAGCGGATCGACCTGCTTCACTGCGATGAAATTGATGCCCGGCACTTTGTCCATTTGCACGAAGAGGTTGTTGAAGACGTCACGCTCGGTATGTCGCAAACCGGCCACACCCAGGCCGAAGAGATAATTGTCGCGGAACACCGGCGTCTCGCGCAGCAGGGTGTTGTGATAGAAACGCATCACCGGCCAGATCGGGCCGCCGTGATCGCTCGCCAGTGCGCCGCCTGCATGCAGGAACTCGCCAGACGGGTCAGGCTGCGATGGCGACGTGTAGTACACGCCGGCGCGAGTATCGATCACGTTGCGGAACACGAACACTCCCGTTTTGGGAGCGTGATCAAGCGGCGATTCGTCCTTGTCGGTCTCATGTTGCTGGAACAGACCGAGGCACGCGCCAAGCCGGTTCTGGTGGATGAACAGCGTGTGACTGCGCAGCTTCGGGCCGCATTCCAAGCCGTCGTCGTTGAAGTTGTCCACGAAGTTGTGATGGAACTGAAGATTCTTGGCATAACGCAGGAACGCGAAGTCATGGTCGTCGGTGAATTCGTTCGAGGCGAGCTCGATGTTCTCATTGAACGGCTGATTGTTTTGCAGGACGATTTGATACGTCGCTGTGCCGCGATACTTCATGTGTGCGCGGCCCGTCCACGGTGCCGCGAGCCCTCGAAAGGCTGAGTGCGTCAGACGAATGTTCTGCGAAGCATTCACCAACAGGCCGGGGAATCCGCCGAAGACGGTCAGGTGATCGAGTTCCACGTGCTGCGAACCATAGACCTGAATCATCGGGCTGCCAGTCGCACCTCGAAACACGAGTCCTTGAATCTTCACGTGCTGAATGCCGTTGATGCGGAGCACATCGTCGCCAAAGCCGACGGCGATGACGAGCGGCAGCTTGCGTGGATCTGTTTCGCCGTGATACGCGCGGTCGCCAAGCCCCGCGAGTTGATTGTGGGCGAGCCGAATGTGGATGCGTGAGGTCTCGCGGTTGAACCACAATCCCGGCCCGCAATAGCAGCCGCTGTCTCGTTCGCCCTTACCGGGCCAGAGTTCGCTTGTCGCCCGCAAGTCGATCACGTTGCGATAACCGTGCAGCGGCAGCATCGAGTCCACGAAGTGCCCTAACGCGATCGGCCGCTCTGCTTCGATCCCCCACATCGGCTCCCAGGAACCGGGGAGGAATTGCGTCGGGATGCGCCGCGCGTCGGAGTATGGAAACGATTTGGTCGAAACGAACTCCCCGTCCGCACCGTCAGAGAACAGTTCCCAACTTGTCGCCGGGCTATCGAGAAACTCGCGCAGCCCGCCATCAATCACCGCCAGCTCGCCGGGAAACGAAGCGATCGTGATCGGTGCGTCCTTCGTGCCGGAGCGAGTCAGCGCCAACTTCTCGTAGTAAGTTCCGCTGCGCAGCAAGAGCGTGTCGCCGGGCGTCAATCGCGTCACCGCATGCGATGCGGTCTTCCAAGGTTTCTCCTGCGAGCCGACGCTCGCGTCATCGCCCTTCACAGGATCAACGAAATAGGTTGGCCCTTTTTCCAACGGCCGGTTCAATGCCACCGGCAGAGGTCGCATCGGCGGATGCGAGCGAAACTTCGTCTCGCCTCGAACGGGAGTAATACTCGCCATCCAGAGCGAGCACAGAGTCAATCCAACGAACAGCGGAGTTCGCACACGTGGCATGGTTCGTTCCTGAAGAAAGTCGTGACGTCTTCGCGAGGCCGACTATATCTCGCACGGAGAAAAAAGTGACACCAAACCCCACTGAGCTTGCCTCAGTGGTTTCAGGGCTTTTGCACTACGCCGAACTACAAGACGAGTGATTATCGCTCGTAGTGCAAAGGCCCGATTCCACTGAGGCAAGCTCAGTGGGGTTTGCGTCACATTCGACCGTTGCTGATTTATGAACCGAGTCGAAGTCGCTCGGTTGCTGCGACACTCGCGAGTTGTAGAATCGCCGCACAACTATGAATGCTTGCAGTGGACTCAGTTGCCACTGCTTTCGTTACTTCTCAATCAACTCTTCTTGATGGTCAGCAATCGCATGAGACAACCTCACTTCATTCTCTTCGCGTGTCTCCTCGGTTTCCTGGTTGGCTGTGGAAAGCCAGAAGAGAAGCGAGTGTCGGAGCCCATCAGTCCGTCCGGTCAGCCGAAGCTGACGATTGGCGTTTCGCTGCTGACGTTAGACAACCCGTTCTTCAAAGTCATCGGCGACAACATCACCGCCGAAGGACTCAAGCGGGGCTATGACACGATCGTGGTCAGCGGCGACAAGGACGTGGCCAAGCAAAGCAATCAAATCAAAGACTTCATCGTCAAGAAGGTCAGCGCCATCGTGCTGAGTCCCTGCGATTCAAAGTCGATCATCCCTGTCATTCAAGAAGCGAACGCGGCCGGGATTCCAGTCTTCACCGTCGATATCCCCTGCAATGAACCGGGTGTGAAGATCGTCACGCAGATTGCCACGGACAATTACGGAGGCGGCAAAGAAGCGGGCCACGCGATGATCGAAGCCCTGGGTGAAGCGGGCGGCAAAGTGGCTGTGCTGCATTTCAAACAGGCGGAGTCTTGTCTGCTCCGGGTGAAAGGATTCCAAGAAGTCATCGACGCCCACAACGCCACCAGCACGGCGAAGATTGAGATCGTCACGGAACTCGAAAGCGGCGGCGCGAAGGACATGGGTTACAAGGCCGCCGAAGATTCGCTGCAAGCACATCCCGATCTTCGCGGCATCTTCGCCATCAATGATCCCGCCGCTCTCGGCGCGCGAGCCGCTCTGGAAAAGGCGAGCAAGACTCAGCAGGTGCAGATCATCGGCTTTGATGGCCAGCCCGAGGGAAAGCAGGCGATCAAAGAAGGCAAGATCTACGCTGACCCGATTCAGTTTCCAGACAAGATGGGAATCCAGATCGTCGACGCGATCGTTCGACATTCAAAGGGCGAGGAGTTGCCAGCGCAGATGCTGATTCCGACGAGCCTGTATCGCAAAGCGGACGCGGAGAAAGATCCGGAACTGAAGTAAGAACCGGTCCATGAAGAAGTTCGTAGGACGGGCACTCCTGCCCGTCGAAAGCCGGATGACGGGCAAGAGTGCCCATCCTACGAAGTAACGGCACTGAAAGACGCTCTGGAACTATGAGTACGCCGCTTCTTCAGATGCGTGAGATCGTGAAGTCTTTTCCCGGCGTGAAGGCGTTGCGCGGGGTGAGTCTCACGCTGCGGCCCGGTGAAGTACTGGCGTTGCTCGGAGAGAACGGCGCGGGCAAGAGTACGTTGATGAAAGTGCTCGGCGGCGCTCATCGAGCGGATGCGGGGACGATCGAGATCAACGGCCGAGAGACCGTGTTTCATTCGCCGCAAGACTCGCGCCGCGCCGCCGTGGCGGTCATTTACCAAGAGTTCAATCTCGTGCCCGGCTTGAACGCTTGCGAAAACATCTTTCTCGGACAGGAAGTCACTCGCGCCGGCTTTGTGGCTCAAGCTCAAGAGCGCCGTCGAGCAACTGAGTTATTCCAGCGTCTTGGCGTCGAGATTGATCTCGATGTTCCCTGCCGCCGGCTTTCAACCGCGCAACAGCAACTGGTCGAGATTGCGAAGGCGCTCGCCTTTGAAGCACGCATCATTGTGATGGATGAGCCGAGTGCCGCACTGACGTCTCACGAAGTCGAACGGCTGTTCGTCATCATTCGCGACCTGCAGAAGCACGGGATCGGAGTGATTTACATCAGCCATCGGCTCGACGAGATCTTCACGATTGCCGATCGAGTGACGGTCTTACGTGATGGAATGAATGTCGGCGAGCGGCCGCTCAGCGAGATGACTCGCAACCACATGATCGAGCTGATGGTCGGTCGCGAGTTGAAGGACGAGTTTCCGCCACGCTCCGTGACGATTGGTGCTCCTCGATTGGAAGTCTCTGGCCTGCGGAGTGGCTGCGCGGTTCGCGATGTTTCGTTCGTGGTTCGACGTGGCGAGATTCTCGCGCTGACGGGACTCGTGGGCGCGGGGCGGACGGAAACGGTGCGACTTCTGTTCGGTGCCGATCGACGTGAAGCTGGGGAAATTCGGCTTGATGGCAAAGTGCTTTCCATCCGTTCGCCACGCGATGCGATCGCGGCGGGTATCGGCCTGTTGACGGAGGATCGCAAACTTCAGGGGCTGATGTTGGGGCATTCCGTAAGAGAGAACTTTGGTTTGCCAAATCTCGGACGGCTGTCTCGCTACGGATTCGTCCGACTGCGTCAGGAACGTGAGGAGTTTGGACGCTTCGTGAGCACGCTGAAAATCAAAGTGCCTCATCAGGAGCAACTGGCTGGCAACCTTTCGGGCGGCAATCAGCAAAAGGTCGTGCTCGCAAAATGGCTCGCGCGAAACTGTGAAGTGCTGATCTTCGATGAGCCGACTCGCGGCATCGACGTCGGCACGAAGTATGAGATCTATCTGCTGATGAATGAACTCGTCGCCCAAGGTAAGTCTATCATCATGATCAGTTCTGAAATGCCCGAAGTGCTCGGCATGGCGGATCGCATTCTCGTGATGCACGAAGGTCGCGTGACCGGAGAAATCGCAGATGCTCGCCGAGCGACGCAGGAACAAATCATGCAACTTGCAGTAGCGTAACTCGAGTTGTTTTGAATCGATGCAAGCACGACGCGCAAGCGAGTGGTCAAACTGAAACAAAGCGCGATTTGGTCCAGATCGTTACCACTCGCTTGCGCGTCGTGCTTCACAACCGAAGACTCCCCACATCATGAAGCTGTCGCTGATTCGATTGTTTTCCGACTATGGCATGATCTTCGTGCTCGTGTTGCTGTGTGCGTTCTTCAGCGTGGCGACCTACAGCGAGCAATCTCCGACCGGCGAGGCGGCGGCCAAGCTGCTTGCCCCGCTCATCGAGAAGCAGTTCGGCAAGACGCCTCGCGTGTTGATCGTGGCACGCGAGCAACCCGGTGATTCAGAGTTCGCCAGCAAACTGGAACAAGATCTGACGGCCTCCGGCGCAAAGGTACTCGCCGTTGTGAAAGGGGAACCGAAAGACGCCCGTGAGGCTTTGTTGAAGATCAGCGGGGCAGGGGAGCAACTCGATGCCATCGCCTGCACTCCAGCAACGGCCGCTTGGTTGGTCTTCTCCGATTTGAAAACGGACTTTCCTGCGCTGGGCAATCCACAGGCCCTGAAGCCGCAGGGCTACCAGTGGCCGAACTTTCTGAAATCAGAAAACCTGTTGAACATCGCCAATCAGATTGCCGTGATTGCGATCATCGCGATCGGTATGACGATGGTCATCATCACGGGAGGCATCGACTTGTCGGTCGGGAGTTTGATCGCACTCTCCGCCGTGCTGGCCGCAATGTTCATTCGCGATTACGCCGGTGGGGCGAATGCATCGGCGGTGGGAATGACGGGGGCGTGCGTCGCGGCGATGCTGGTCTGCGGGCTGATCGGTGCGTTTTCCGGCGGCATGATCACACTCTTTCGCATCCCGCCCTTCATCGTGACGCTGGCCATGATGCTGGTCGGCAGCGGGCTGGCGTATCTGCTCGCGAAAGGCCAGTCGATTTACCAGATCCCTGACTCATTTGTCTGGCTGGGTCGCGGAGCGAACTTCTTCAACCTGCCCAACGCCGTCGTACTCATGTTGGTGTTGTACGCGGCGGCACACGTGCTGATGTCGCGCATGCGACTTGGACGTTATCTTTATGCAGTCGGTGGCAATCGCGAGGCGGCGCGGCTTTCCGGTGTTCCAGTTCGGTCGGTGTTGATGTTTGCCTACATCGCCAGCGCCCTGCTGGCCGGCTTGGGTGGAGTCATCATGGCCTCGCAGCTCAAGAGCGGCTCCGCGACTTACGGCAACATGTATGAGCTGTATGTGATCGCCGCCGTGGTCGTCGGCGGCACCAGTCTCAGCGGCGGCGAGGGGAAGATGTTCGGCACGCTGATCGGCGCGCTGACTATCGCGGTGATTCAGAACGGGATGAATTTGACCAACGTCGAAAGTTACACACAGAAGGTCGTACTCGGCCTGGTGATTCTCGGAGCGGTCCTGCTGGACAAGATTCGGCACGAGCAGTGACTGGCCGGGATTAGTCATGGTCCGAATGTAACCCGAAGCGTCAGCGTGGGCGGGGTCACCATTCGCCCACGC
>JANNDA010000257.1:0-3266 GCA_031387195.1 Planctomyces sp.
CCAAACCGACCACGATGCGGGTGATGGATCTGCTGACGCCTATTGGCCGGGGACAGCGAGCGTTAATCGTCGCTCCACCGCGAACCGGCAAGACGATGTTGTTGCAAGAAATTGCCGAGTCGGTCAGTCGCAATCATCCAGACATGCACTTGATCGTCATGTTGATCGACGAGCGTCCGGAAGAGGTGACTGAAATGCGTCGTCACGTGAAGGGTGAGGTGATCGCTTCCTCGCTCGACAATGACACCGAAAACCACGTGCGCGTCAGCCAATTGATTATTGAGCGTGCCAAACGCTTGACCGAAGAAGGCAAGAACGTCTTCATCCTGATGGATTCGATCACTCGCGCGGCTCGTGCGTTCAACAAATGGACGAACACCGGACGCACGGCGACCGGCGGCCTGGATGTCCGAGCCCTCGACATCCCCAAGAAGATGTTTGGTGCGGCCCGTCAGTTCGATGAAGGGGGGTCGCTGACAATTGTCGCGACCGCTTTGATTGACACTGGCAGCCGAGCAGATGAGGCGATCTTTCAGGAGTTCAAAGGGACCGGCAACATGGAGTTGGTCCTCAGTCGTGATCTTGCTGATCGGCGTATCTGGCCGGCAATCGACATCACCAAGTCCGGAACTCGACATGAAGAAAAGCTCTACGATCCGTTGCAACTCAACAGCATCGTCATGTTGCGCCGCAGCCTGATTTCGCTGAGTCCTGTCGAAGCGATGGAACAACTCACTCGCACCCTCGATCGCTTCCCCACCAACAACGAGTTTCTGGAAAAAGTGAAGTCGGTGCTTTGATATCAGTGAGTGGTAACTATGCTGCTGTCGGCACGGTCAGCTTCATGAGCCGTTCCAGCGCTGCTGGTTCGTCGTTCACGAAGCAGAGGTAGACCACTCCACGCTCGGACCAGCCGGAAACCGAGAGTGGTTTGCCGTCGCGATGGGTGTAGCTCAACAGCGCGCCCTTCAGCATCAACTCTGCGGGCGGATCAAGCACGTTGTCGCGCAGCATGGTCAACAGCACGCCCTGAATTGGTTTTGACTTCGGCAGCCGCAGTTCAAATGGAATCCACGCAGCAGTGGTCTTCGATCCCGGTGGTTGAAACCAGCACGGAGCCCCGACGATCTTCAGTCCCTTCATTCGCAGCCAGCTCTGCGGCAACGTGGGCAACTGCAAAAGATCCTGAACCACCGATAGTCCAGCGGGTGCCAGCGGTGTGATCTCACACAAAGTCTGCACGGAAACCGGTCGCGATTGCATCGCGAACCACAGCCACGAACTGCTGGCAGCAAAGACCAGCATCGCTGCGGCCGTAGTAATAGCCCAGACGCGGCGACGCATTGAAACCATCGGTCGTGCGACAACTCGTTCATCTGACTTCAGCGCGACTGACCGCGTGGTGCTGACCGTCAGTGAATTGACGACCGGATTCTCAACTGGTCCCGCTGGCATTTCCGCCAACTTTGCCAGTAATTGCTCGCGCAGGCCGATCGGCACGGGAACCGCTCGCATGACTTTCGACAGCCGAGCATCGCACTCGCGGCGTTGCTCATATTTAGCCCAGCAGACGGAACATTGTTGGACATGTTCCCATGCCGCCGACAAATCGGCATCGAGTGGTTCTTCCGGAATCGGGTCGATCCACACGGCATCGAGCCGCTCCAACGCGACGTCGCAGTTCACAGATTCAGCGGGATTCGAAGTCATGGCAATTGGCGAGTCAGTGGTGAAGTTGGTTTCGGTGACGGATTGTCGTCAGCGGTTAATCGGCGACGGAGATGTTGTTTGCCGCGTGACAGGCGGCTCATCACCGTCCCCAACGGGACTGACAACTGAGCGGCAATTTCTTGGTAACTCAATTCGTGGAAGTAATACAGGACGAGCGGGAAGCGGAATTCATCGGGCAGGTCATTGAGGGCAGTTTGCAGTTCTTCTGAGCTGAATTCAGTCGGCTCTTCAATCGGTTCGCTCGGTTCAGGGAGCGCGTCCAATGGAACGGATTGTCGAGCGGCTCGACTACGGTTGCGAAAAAAATGATGCCGCAGAATCGTCAGCAACCAACCTTTGGCACTTTCCGCCTCACGAAGCTGATGCAGCTTTTGTTGAACGGTCAGAAAGGTTTGCTGCGTGAGATCTTCAGCGTCGGCGGTCGAACCGGTCAGACGAAACGAAACTCGGTACAGCAGTTCGTAATGCTGCCCGATCAATTCGGCGACACGCTGTTGATGCTCGTGGGATTCCATAGCAACGCGAGGAGAAGAGGCTCGTCCCGAAGGTTTATTCCCGCGAATGTGATCTCTTGCCGATTATTTTGACACCAGACTCAACCGGCTTCGGACAGCGAAGCCGTTTCATCGGGGCTTGCTCCGCGCCGGCGCACCAGCAGCCATGCCGTCGGAGCCACAACCAGCAACATCCCCAACAACGATGATGTGGAGTATTGCCGACTTTCAAACAGGACTTCAAACAGCAGGGCAAAGCCGACTTGCGTGAGCCCGACCACGGAGACTCGCGACGGGACACCGAGTGTGAAGGCTTTCGTCAAACAGAACTGGCCGAGAGTCGCTGACGTGCCCACCCCCAGCAGAAACAACCAGCTCGCCAAGGTTACCGGCATCGGCTTGTCGGGAAGTTGGCCATCGAGCAGCCACATGGCGCACCCGGCGAAAATCAGTGACACACCGCTGAAGTGCCACACGATTGCTCTCGCGTCGAGCCCTTTCACGCGATGTAGTCCGATCATCGCCAGCGAACTGGTGAATGAGGCGGTCAACGCGCCAATTGTGGCGAGATTGCCGTCCGCCAAGTGCGGCTGCTGAATCAAGACGACTCCACAGACGGCACACACTGCGCAACTCCACACGAACAGTCCGGGACGCTGACCCAACATCGGCCAGGACAGCAACGCCACCCAAATCGGGAAGAGATTTGTCAGAGTCAGCGCGTCGGCAACCGGTAATCGAGTCAGTGCATAGAACGTGCAAATCAAACTCGTACTTCCGGCCAGGCTTCGCAGCCACAACGCTTTCGGACCGAACAAGACCAGCCGGCCTCCCGCGAACCACGCCGACAAAGCGGTCAACACAAACGGCACGCTCGACCGGCCAAACGCGATCGCCTGCCAAGAGAATCGGTCGCGAATCAAATGCGCGAGCGTGCTCATCACCGCGAACGCGAATGCTCCACAAAGCATCCACAAGTACGGCACGACGGGACGAACAGTTGAGCCGGGCGGGCGGTTGGCGGCAGCGTCGTCCATTACG
>JANNDA010000281.1:0-1768 GCA_031387195.1 Planctomyces sp.
TTTGCTTCCGGAGCGCACGATGCCACCAGGAAACGGTAAGGCGACATCCGGCAATTCGCGAATCGCGTTCGCTGCGGCATCAGCGGCCAGCAATGCTTGCGATTGATCGACGGCACAGACCAACAAGTTGCCGCCGGCGACACCTTTGATCGTGCCGAATCGGTCCTCGCAAACGAACTCGCCATCCATCACGGGGATGCGCCAGTAACGCCGAGCGCCGAGCTTCTTCGACGCTTGAAAGCCATCTCCGAAAAAACGTAACTGGCCACCGACGAGGATCTGCTTGTCTCGCGGAGTATCCGGAAGGCCGTCGTAACAGGCCGTTGTGGGACAAGTCAGCACGCATTGACCGACTCGTTCGCTGACCGCTTTCTGCAAGCCCTCACGGCTGAACGCGAACAGCAATACGCTGATGCCTGGGCGTCCGTCGGGAGTTTCATTGGGCGAAACGTGTCGTTCGATCGCCGCTTCACAATCGCAGGCGATGACGCTCGTCGCGAAGCCGCAAAGTTCTTGAGCGGCGATCAGCGCCCAACGCTCGGAAACGGCCGTGATGATTAGTCGAGTTCCGGTGATTGGAAACGCTTCGGCGAAAGTGTCGGCCACCGGTGTGCCGTTCAATTCCATCAAGGCCAGCGGCGCGGCGTTCAAGTCTGTCGCGTCAGTCAAAGTGTTCTACCTTCGAAAGCGGTCAACGATAATTCCTCGCTTGGCTACGAAAGAGACAGGCGAGCGGGGGGGAGTAGTGTAGCCGTTGAGCAAACGAAGGAAACTTCGTTGACCGCTGGGAACGACTTGTAATTCGCCACACGATTGTGGATCGTCTCAAATCGAAACTATTCGGGAGATGCAGATGCGGATTCTGATCGTGGAAGACGAGACGGCGCTGGCACTCGGTTTGAAGTTCAACTTCGAGCAAGAGGGCTTTGACGCCGTCGTCGCCGGAGATGGACTGACGGCCCTCGACGCGTTTCAGAATAGCCCGCGATTCAACCTGATTTTGTTAGATCTGATGCTGCCGGGAATGAGCGGCTACGACATCTGCCGTGAGATTCGGAAGACCGACAAACAAGTTCCGATCTTGGTGTTGAGCGCCCGCACGCTCAGTGAAGACCGCACACTGGGTTTTGACGCTGGCTGCGATCAATTCATGAGTAAGCCCTTCGCGCTTCCGGAACTGCTCAGCCGAGTTCGCAATCTCATCGAACGGCATCCGATCGACGAGAGTTCGCTGCCAAACGCGATGCGCGAGTCCGAGCCGGCCGTGCTTGAGTTTGGCGATGTCAAAGTGGACTTCAGCCGCTTTCAATTGTCGGCAAACGGCCAGACTCACGACCTGACCACGATGGAAGTACAACTGCTGCGCTACTTCCTGGAAAACAAAGACCGGGTGTTGTCGCGACTGCAAATTCTGGACGATGTGTGGGGCCGCGACTCCAACGTCACGACACGAACGATCGACAACTTTGTGTTACGGCTCCGCAAATTCATCGAGCCAAACCCGTCCGCGCCGCGCCACATTCTCTCCGTGCGCGGCACCGGATACCGCTTCATCGCCACACCGGAAGCGTGATGGGCCATAGTACGGCGAAGCCGCAAATACGTAGCCGTCACGCTCCGCGTGACGAGCCGATTGCTCACCAACGCTTTGTGAAGTGACCGGCTCGTCACGCGTAGAGTCGAGAGGTGGCGCGGTGTGTGCCGTTTCCACCTCCCGCTCATCGAACCGGACGGGCGGATTTCCCGCATCCGGCTCTCGGACAAGGAT
>JANNDA010000290.1:0-1796 GCA_031387195.1 Planctomyces sp.
CGAATTTCGGATTTCGCCGTCGTCGGCTTTGGACATAGGAGCGACTGCGGCGGCGAAATCCGAAATTCGTACACCCGACCCCGCGTTATTCACTTGTGTCACGTCGTCTTCGGTTTCTCCAACAATTGACGAACCCAACTCGCGTCGGGATCGGAGATTGCTGGTTCGATCGGGACGGTGTAATCGACGGAGTAGCGATACCCCGCGCGGTCGTAGGTTTCGTCGAACGCTGGTTGCAGTTCCAGCGGCACGTCGGCATCGCCGGGAGCCAGCGGGATCGGGATTACAGGCAAGACTCGCGGAAGCGACCAAGCGTAAACGTCGGTCTTTGGTCGTTGCGTGCCCCGACTGACGAACGCGAAGAGATCGCCGCGCGGCAACCGTTCGACCGTCGGCAGTCGCCGGCCGCCGCGCAGCAGGTCCAGTTCGACCAGATTGACCGGAGATGCCAGCAACGCATCTCGCTTTTGCAGATATTCGGCGCGACCCTCGCCTGATTTGTTCCACGGCGAAAGAAGTTCGATCACGGTCACCACGTCGCGACCGTGCAGCGAACGGATCACGAGGTACGAATGCCGCACGGTCTTGAGTTTCGGCAGCGTCCGCACGACTGCCTCAACAGCGACCGCGACGCCCCCTTCCGCCGGATCAACTCCGCCGGTCCAGTTTCCCGACTCAATGACCGCGACATCCGGAATCACCAATCGCTCAACTTCCTCATCGTCGTGCAGCAGGTACACGGACTTCTCAACATTCACGACGTAATCGGGAGCAAGTTTCGGCACGAGCCGCGCACGAATCGCGGGAATAAAGTCGGCGTGGAAGTCGCTCCACAATTGGCCTTCCAAAAACGGGTCCATGCCAGGAAACGGTGACGGCATCGCAGAGCCTCCAGATTCACAACAGGTCACTCGCGAGTGACGACTTCGTCCAAGTTCAACAGCACGTTAGCCGTCAAAGTGTACGCAGCCAACTCGGCCTGTGAGAGACGGTCATTGAGTTTTGACTCGCCGAATGCCAGCAAACTTTTTGCGGCGGCGGAATCGGTTTGAAATCGAGACTGGTCGGCGACCAGTCCTTCGCTCAGGATTTGCAATTCCTCAGCGCCGGGACGCCGAGACGTGACCCAGCGAAAACCGAACGCGATCCGCTCGTTCGCCGAATCGCCCCCTTCGGTCAGCATCCGCTCGGCCAGCTTGCGAGCGGCTTCGACGTAGGTGATCTCGTTGAGCAACGTCAGCGCTTGCAGCGGCGTGTTGGTGCGCGAACGCTTGACGGTACAGATCTCGCGGCTCGGAGCATCGAACAGCAACATCGCTGGCGGTGCGGCGGTTCGTTTCCAAATCGTGTAGAGCGTGCGGCGATAGAGGCCGTCGTTTGTGTCGTGCTTGTAGCCGCGCAGGTCGCCGTACTTCGAGGTTTCGTCCCACACGCCGTCGGGCATGTAGGGCCGCACGCTCGGCCCGCCGAGCTTGTCGACCAGCAACCCACTGGCTAACAACGCCTGATCCCGCAGCACCTCCGCTGACAAACGAAATCGTGGCCCGTGGGCGAGCAGTCGGTTGTCGGGATCGGTCATCGTAGTAGGCACATTCCATGTGCTGTCCGCTGCGTTCTCAGATTCGTTGGAATTCAAACGGGCCGCCGCAGGACGTCGAGGGCTGCCCGTTCCTGCCGCGGGAAAATTTGCTTGTCCAGCGCACAGCACATGGAATGTGCCTACTACTTTGGAAGCCTGCCGATACGTCGTACTCATCACGATCAGCTTCTGGATCGCCTTCATGTCCCACGGCTTC
>JANNDA010000300.1:0-2326 GCA_031387195.1 Planctomyces sp.
CGTAATCCCGCAAGGTGAGGTGGGCGGCTAGCCAGGAGGAGGCGGCTTGGGACCAGGGTAGTTTGCGTGCGCGGCAATGCAGGTAAACCCGACGAGCGAGCTCGGGCAGGCCTTTGGCGGCGGCAAAGGTGGCGAGGTCGTTCATCGAGTCCGAGCGGGCGGGGAATCGAGCGAAAATCTCATCCACGGCACTCGTCCAGCGCCCCGCTTCGCCTACATGAACAAACCGGTCTCGACGCACCTTCGCAATTCATTTATCACACCGCCCCTTCCGAGCCAGCCGCCCGGCCGGTTTGATTGTCACTTCGATCGTTTCGATTCCCTTTTCCTTTTTGTCAGCACGCCTCGGAGGCATGGATGCCACCGCTCGCTGTTGGTCCACGGACCTGGCTGCAGAGTTCACGCGGGGTGATTTTCCCCGCGTTGATTGTGCTCTCCGTGTTGGCGTTGATCATGCCGTTGCCGCCGCTGCTGTTGGACCTGCTGTTGGCAGGGAACCTGACGCTGTCGGTGTTGATTTTGCTGACGACGGTTTATGTCGTTCGGCCGCTGGAATTCAGCTCTTTTCCCGCGTTATTGCTGGGAACGACGCTGGCTCGGCTGGTCTTGAATGTCGCCTCGACGCGGCTGGTACTCACACGCGGCGGGAGTGACGGCACGCAAGCGGCCGGCAAAGTCATTGAAGCGTTTTCACAATTTGTCTCCGGCGATCAGATCGCCGTGGGACTCGTCGTGTTCCTGATTATTGTGACCATCCAGTTTTTGGTGATCACAAAAGGGGCGACCCGCATCAGCGAAGTGGCCGCTCGATTTGCGCTCGATGGATTGCCCGGCAAACAGATGGCGATTGACGCTGATCAGAACGCCGGCGCGATCACTCACGAGCAGGCTCGTCAGCGGCGCGACGATTTGATTCGGCAAGCGGACTTTTACGCGGCGATGGACGGATCGAGCAAATTCGTGCGTGGTGATGCCGTCGCTGGCTTGGTCATCATGGCGGTCAACGTCATCGGTGGGCTTTACATGGGCGTGTTCGAGTACGACCTGCCGATCGGTGAAGCGGCGGATATTTTCACGCGGCTGACAATTGGTGACGGTCTAGTGTCGCAAGTCCCGGCGTTCCTCGTCTCGCTGGCAGCCGGTTTGATCGTGACTCGCTCTTCGGCGGAAAGTGATTTGCGCGGGGATGTCGTGTCGCAAATGTTTCGACATCCCGAAGCACTGTTTCTCGCGGCGGGTTTTTTGGCAGCGATGTCATTCACCGGATTACCAAGCGTGCCGTTGCTGACGATGGCTGCGGGCTGCGTGGCTGTTGGCGTGATGTTGCGCAAGGCACTGGTGCAGCCAGTCGAAACTGCGGCGACTTCAAAGCCATCGAGCCAACCAACACCGCAACAGAAACTCGAAGATCATCTCCGCATTGACCTGATGGAACTGACGATCGGCGGCGGCTTGGTCACGTTCGCACAGAACGGCAATTTGCTATCGAACATCTCGGAAGTTCGTAGCCGCATCGCGCAAGAACTGGGCCTGTTGCTGCCGAAGATTCGGGTCAAAGACAACGTGCAGATGGAGCCGTTCGGTTACGAATTTAAGATGCGTGGCATCCCGGTCGCGACTGGCGAGGCCCGCGTCGATCGGCTGCTCGCCGTGCGAACGTCGTTCGTCACCGGTGAAATGCCCGGCCTGCGAACCGTGGAACCGGCGACCGGACACACGGCGATGTGGATCGACCCAGCTCACCGCGATCGAGCGGAATTACTCGGCTATCATGTGCAGAATCCCACAGATGCTTTGTTCGGACATCTGCACGAAGTTGTCCGCGAACACGCGGCGGAGTTACTCACACGTCAGCAGGTTCATTCCTTGCTCGACAACTTGCGGCTGACGTCGCCCAAGGTTGTGGATGAGCTGATTCCCGGATTGCTCAAACCGGCGCAGGTGCATTTGGTCTTGGAAAACTTACTTCGCGAGCGGGTGCCGATTCGCGATCTGGAAGCGATCTTGGAAACGCTCGCCGATCACGCCGAACAGACGAAGAACCCGATTCTGTTGACCGAATATGTCCGCGCCGCGCTGGCACGAACGATCTGCCAGCGTCACCGCGATGCACAGCGCGTGATGCGTGTGCTGACGCTCGATCCCGATTTGGAAGACATCATCGCTGCCGGAGTGGACTTCAGCGACACGGGGCTGATCGTGAGGCTGTCGCTGCCGACGAGCGACGCCGTTCGAGAATCGCTGGCCGAATCAATCAACAACACAGAAATTAAGTCCGTCGCGCTCGAAGGATACTAAAGATCCTAGGATATTTTCAATCATTACA
>JANNDA010000321.1:0-1674 GCA_031387195.1 Planctomyces sp.
GGCTTGGCAGCAAGCAAATCAAAAAACGTCAGTGATCACGACGGGTTGGCTGAAGTGCTCGACATCACAATGAACTGAACCCACAGAAAACCGCATTCAGGAAACAGTCACTCGCCGGGCCAGCCCGTCGCGGCCATGTACCGGTGGGGCCTGCTGTTTCTGAATGTCCTTGTGAAAGCAGTGCGTTCGTGGCAGATTCGTTGTGCTCGGTGAAGCGGAGGCAGGCTCTGCGGGGACGCAACCTTGCCGAGGAATAGCCGAGTCGAAGCGTCGGAGTCGCTCTGCGCTGGATGGCCGGAGTGGAACGGTTCTTGGAACTGCTTCACTCCGGCCTGTTTTGTTGTGGTTCTCAACGAAGGTTTTCGCCTCGCGGTCAGGCATGATCTTTCGACCGCACTCCCTTGCCGCTGTGACTTCCCTCGTGAACTCTGATGCGAGCCATGCCTCCAAAAATCCAATGCGAATCTTTGAGGCGAACTGCGTGTTCGACGACCACGCATCGGCGCGGCTGGTAACGATTATCGGTGACGGCCGACGAACGCTGCGTGCGAAAGCAAACAGTCCAACGCGGCTTGATATTCCGCCGCGTCCAGGAGCGAATGGATGGCGTCGAGAACGTCGGTGTCGAGGACGCTCCAAATGCCGATCATGTTGCGGTCCTGTTGGCGGAGCCGGCTCAACAACCGATCGACGGACTCGGTTTCTGGTTGAAACCCTTTGAGTCCGTCTCGATCAATCCATCCCAAGTAAGCGTGCTTCATACTCTCTTGGGTATCACGATTTCGTGGGTCAAGCAAGAGGCCAAAATGGAGCCGGTCAACAGGTCAACGGAAACGCTTCATCGCTTCAATCGCCGGCTCGTGAGGCATTGAACCGCGCTGAAGTTCACGGCGACAGATAGCCTTCCTCAATGAGCACCGCTTTGTGTTCATTGAGCAGTTGCTGGGCGCGTTTGGTCGGTTCGATATCACGCGGACGGTGTAGCGCCCCGGTGTCCCCCGTGTATGGGAAACTCCCCAAAGGGCGTCGATGTTCTGGTTGGCGGAGGTGTTGGGAATGGACTTGCCCACGTTTTGCGTGCGCGCAACGTAGCGCGTATTGTGACGCGTAAGGAGCAAAGTTCATGTCGAAACGTCGAGTGTTCACGAGGGAGTTCAAGGTCGAGGCGGTGTCGTTGGTTTCTCGGCAAGGTCTGAGTTTCGCGGAAGCATCGCGTCGCTTGGAGATCGGCCAGAACCTGCTGCGGAAGTGGAAGGAGCAGTTGGCGGCGGAAGGCTCGCAGGCGTTTGCGTCGAAGGCTCAGCCGTCGGCGTTGGAGGAGGAGGTTCGTCGTCTGCGGGCCGAGAATGAGCGGCTGCGGATGGAGCGTGAGATCTTAAAAAAAGCGACGGCCTTCTTCGCGAGGGAGTCGCGATGAGATACGCCTTCATCGAGCGGCATCGGACCGAGTGGCCGATCGTGATTCAGTGCGAGGTGCTGCGGGTGTCTCGCAGCGGGTTTTATTCTTGGCGGAAACGTCCGCCCAGCGCGACTGAGTGCAGAACAGCGTTTGCGAATTTTGGTTAGGCGGGGGAGAGGCGGGATCGGGCGTGGAGGCCGGGGCGGGTTTGCTGGCGGGTGGTCCAGAACGTCTTTAAGGGTTGGCTGTCGCTCAGACGGTCGGAGCGGAGTTGC
>JANNDA010000346.1:0-5708 GCA_031387195.1 Planctomyces sp.
CGAATTTCAGATTTCGCCGAAGTAGGCTTGAGAAGTGGGAAAGGCTTTGGCGGCGAAATCTGAAATTCGCACACCCGACCCCGCTCTCACGAGTTGCAAGTATCAACTCACCGATAAATGTTCTTTCGCAGCAGATCCAGCGGGTAAAACGTGTCTCGCCAGCGGACGCCTCCTTGGCGGAGCGTGATCCAGCCTGATCGCAAGAAGGCGAAGACGAACGCCAGGCCGGCTGGGATCAGCATTGGGAACAGCCAAAACGAATGCCCGAAGAGCCAGGCGCTGAATCCGAAGAGCAGATGCGAAAACACTGCCGCGGCCACGTAACCCGTGCGAGCGTCTCCCGCGACGAGCGCTCCGACCAGCGGCCCGCAAAAGACAATGCTCGTCACGCCGCAGATCCACAACAGTTCCCATACCGAGTAATTGGCGGATGCGAAGGCGTTTTTCTCCAAGCCGGTGATGCAGGACCAGGCCGATTGTTGCCAACGAATTTGGATCGCGTCGCCCGATCGCAGCACCTCGGCCTTCGAGCCCGTTTGCTTGAGCAGCTTGCCGAGCTTCACGTCATCCAGAATGTCGAGCCGAATCGGCTCAAAACCGTTCGCGCGTTCGAGGGCTGATCGCCGCACTAAATTAAATGCGCCGACCCCGGCGTAAGCTCGCATCCAACGCGACGGAACCAGCCACGGCTGCGTTCCGGCGGCGAAGATCACTCCAAAGCACGCGACAAACGCCGCTTCAAAAATGCCTCCGGACTCGATGCTGGGATACATCGGCAAGTGGTCCAGTTGATTGGCCACTGCAAACCGCAGGGCTCGACGAATGGTGTCGGGCTGATAAACGACATCGCCATCCGTAAAGAGAATCCACTCGCCGGTCGATCGTTGCTGACCGACCTGCAACGCATGATTTTTGCCCAGCCATCCTTCCGGCAGTTCGGTGATGTGAATGACGTGCAGGTTCGCGCTCGTCGCCAGCCGATCCATGATCGCACCCGTCTCATCGCGCGAGCGGTCATCCAGAGCGAAGATCTCCAAGCCCGGGTAATCGGACGCCAGCAGCGACGTCAGCCCCGCTTCAATTTTGCGTCCTTCATCACGAGCCGGCACAACGACGGAAACGGTCGGCCATGATTCCGGTTCCGGCGCGCGATCGCTTTGCCGCTTCAATGATCGGTTGCTGAACCACAGCGAGGGAACGCCTGATAAGAACGCCCAAATCGCGAACAAGAACCAACCGCCGATTTCAATGACTGTGTGCAAGGTCATCACGCAGCGCTACTCTTCGGTCTCTTCGGTCGTGCCGCGTTTGACGAGGGTGACTTGGTTGCCCTTGTCGTTGAAGCTGACCTCGTCCATGAAGGAGCGCATCAGGAGGATGCCTCGACCGCTGGGCTTATCGAGGTTTTCGAGATCACAAGGGTTCGGAAGATTAGCCGGGTTAAAGCCGGGGCCTTCGTCGCGAATGACATATCGCGCTTCGTCACGCGACAAGCTCGCCTCAATGAAGAGGCGGCGATCGCGATACGGCTCTTCTTGGCTGCGCTGGCGAGCAGTTTCCTCAAACAAATTCGGATCGTTCTCTTTCAGATCCGAGCTGACTTCCAAATTACCGTGATACAACGCGTTGAGCATGGCCTCTTCGACCGCGATGCCGACTCGCAAGCGGTCTACTTCGTCGGCCAAGCGAACGCAGCGTGAGGTGTGCTGCAAGTACTTGACCAACGAATGCACCATGCTGAGGTCGTTGTTCAACACAAACGAAAACTCGTTGCGTGTCATGCGGTGCATTAGCCGGGATTGCGTGCGGTTTTCGTCCGAGGAGTCGAGGACTTGGTGGACGATTTCCAGGAGTTCTTGAGGCAGGCGGCGTTTGGCAACGTAACTGGCCGCCCCCTTTTCCAAGGCCTGCACGGCGATCTCTTCGCTGCCACGAGCCGTCATGAGAATGACCGGCGTCAGCGGATAGTCGGCGCGCACAGCTTCGACGAGTTGCAGCCCGTCCATTTCGTCCATTTGTAGGTCAGTCAGGACCAAATCGACTGGCTGTCGCCGCAGCACATCGATCGCGTCCAAGCCGTTTGTGGCCAGCAGAATTTGAAAGCCGCCGTCCTTTTCCAAAAGACCCGAGGCCAAGCGTCGGTCAACCGCGGAATCATCTACGACAAGAACGGTGTGATGGGAGGAACGCATATCGCTCAGTTGCCTTTTAGAAAGTGCCGAACTTCAGTAAAGCCATTCTCAAGTTCCGCGCTGAACTTTGCAAACAGACAGCGACATTCCTCCGGGCTGCCTCGCTTACAGCACACCTCCAACGACTTGGCCGTGTCGAGGATTTCCCCGTCAAACAGGCGTAAGGCGGCCTGAAGGGTGTGCGAGGATTTGGCCATCGTGAGCCAGTCGTCTTGTGACAGTGCCACTCGCATCCGCTCCAGCAACATCGGGCCTTCTTCGAGAAATGCCTCCATGACGGAGGCCAGCAATTCACGATCGTCGCCGACCATGCTGAGTGCCTTGGCCCAATTCAAGCGTTGATCCGGTAGGCAGTCGGTGGCTGTTTGGTCCGGCGAGTTCGCCGCAGATTGGCTGGCGACTGCGTCTGTCGTGGCTGTCAAGGTTTTTTGACCAAGCACTGTCTCGCGGAGCACGGCGACCAGTTCGTGTTGCCGAATCGGCTTGGCGACGTAGCCGTCCATTCCGCTGGCGAGACATTGTTCGCGGTCACCCTTCATGGCATGGGCGGTCATGGCCACGATCGGCATATGCCGTCCGAGCGATCGTTCCTGTTCGCGGATCGCCGCCGTGGCCTCGAAGCCATCCATTTCCGGCATTTGCACGTCCATGAGAATCACATCGAACGGTCTTTCACCCGGTGGATTGGACCAGAGCTCCAACGCCACTTTGCCGTTGTTCGCGACAGTGACGTCATGCCCCCATTTGGTGAGCAAACCGACTGCGAGCTTCTGATTCGGAACGCTGTCTTCGGCCAACAGAATACGAAGCGGCGGCAGATCGGAAGCGCTGACCGTGACCGGCCGTCGGCCTGGATGATCTTCAGGAGCGTTGACTCCCAATGTTGCCACAAGCGCGTTGAACAACTCCGACTGCTTGACCGGCTTGACGAGATACGCCGAAATGCCCAGTTTCTGACTCTTGGTGAGATCGCCCTGCCGATCTCCGGATGTCAGCATCATGATCAGTGTGCGGGCGAGTTTGGGTTCATTACGAATCGCTTCGGCCAACATGAAGCCGTCTGCGTCCGGCATGTGCAGATCGGCCAAGACGATCGAGAACGGTTCGTTCGATTGCTCCGCGGCCCGCAAGTGGAAGAGGGCTTGCTTGGCACTGGCGGCACAAATCGGGATCAGCCCCCAATTGCGCAGCATCTCTTCCAAGATGAGCCGATTTGTCGCATTGTCATCGACGATCAAGGCTCGCGTTCCAGACATGACGACTGATCGCGCCGCGTCCGATTCCGCCGCTGCTGGAGCCACTTGAAACCCGACGTTGAAGGCAAACGTGCTGCCGACGCCCACCTGACTCTCGACCCAAATCCTGCCGCCCATCAATTCGACGAGCCGTTTGGAAATCGCCAGTCCCAGTCCAGTGCCACCGTACTTCCGAGTTGTCGAAGTGTCCGCCTGCTCAAACGCCTCGAAGATCAACCCGCGTTTTTCTTCGGGAATGCCGATGCCGGTGTCGCGAACCGCGAAGCTCAAGGCAATCATCGGTGCCGCAGTGGTTGTCGATGAATTCAAACCAGAAACGTCCTCGCCGAGCAGTCGATCATCGTTCGGATCAATCACAGCGGCGACACTCTCCGTCAGGCGTTGTACTTCCAGAACAACCTCACCTTGTTGGGTGAACTTGATCGCATTGCCGACCAGATTCACGATGATCTGCCGCAAGCGTCCCGCATCGCCGACGACCGAATCGGGGAGGTCCGCAGCGACTCGAAACGCCAGTTCAAGGTGCTCGCGATGCGCTCGTACGGCGAGCGACTTCATCGTGTCGCCGAGAGTCTCGCGCAGGCTGAAGACATCGGTGTTGAGATCGAGCTTGCCCGCTTCAATTTTCGAGAAATCGAGGATGTCGTTGATGACCAGCAACAACGCTTCTCCCGATTCCCGGACCATCGCCAGATAATCGCGCTGTGACGGCGTCAATTGCGTGTCGAGCACCAACTCTGTCATGCCGATGATCGCATTCATGGGCGTGCGAATTTCGTGGCTCATGTTGGCCAGGAAATCACTCTTCGCGCGATTCGCCGATTCGGCGGCGTCTTTCGCTTCACGAAGATCCGCCTCCGCACCTTTGCGTTTGGTGATGTCGTGAATGAACGCGGCAAAGAGTACGTGACCATCAAAACGTAACGGCGAGATCGTGATTTCAACGGGGAATTCGTGGCCGTCTCGGTGCAGCGCCGTGAACTCAAGCCGTTGTCCCAAAATGCGAGATTGACCGGTCAACAGATATCGTTCGAGGCCCGCCTGGTGAGCCGCTCGAACATTCGGCGGCACGATCAACTGCGACAGCGGCTGTCCCAGAGCTTGCTGTGGCGACCAACCAAATGTTTTTGACGCTTGAGCGTTCCAATCGATAATCGTTCCGTCAGAATCAATCGCGATGAACGCATCCAGCGCCGTCTCGACAATCATGCGAGTCCGGAATTCGCTGTCGCGCAACGCCTGCAAAGTCAGTTTTTGCTCGGTGATGTCTCGCGAGACACCGAACGTCCCAATGATTGCGCCGGTTCGATCTTTCAACGGTAACTTGCTGCTCGAGGCCCAGGTGACATGCCCGTCCGGCCAAGTTTCCTTCTCTTCCTTGGCCAGCACCGGATTATCCGAGGCCATCAGCTCCTGCTCGTCCTGCCGCGCTTGCTCAGCATGTTCCGAGGTAAAGAAGTCTGCATCCGACCGACCGATCGCATCGACTGGATCACGGAGACCAAAGCGAATTGCCAGCGCCCGGCTGGCCCGCAGAAAACGGCTGTCGCGATCTTTGAAGTAGATGCTGTCGGGCAGACTCTCCATCAGCGCTCGCAGCAGACCTCGTTCGTGTTCGATCTCCGCGTGCAACCGCTGTCGTTCCAGCGCATATCGAATCGCATGTTCCAACCGCGAGACATCGTAAACATCTTTGACCAAGAAGTCGGCCGCCCCCGCTTGCATCGCGGAGACGTCAATCTCGCGACTATCTTGACCGGTCATCACGATCAGCGGAGCACGGCACCCGACTGCCACCGCCGCCTTGAGTAAGTCGATCCCGCTACGTCCACCGAGTCGATGATCGACCAGATAAACATCGTGTTGTTCCCGCTTAATCGCGGCCAGGCCATCGTCAAACGATCCGGCCCAATCGAAGGCAAACCGCTCGGAATACCGCTCGTCAAACAGCTCACGAGTGATGATGAAGGTCGATTCATCATCATCGACGAGCAGTACACGAACGGGGGGTTCAGCCATGAATCCGGGCTCCTGAGAGGATTTCAGTCGCACGGATTCTACTGCGCGCCGCTCTTTCCGAAAGTGCGTTGAACGAATCGAACACGGCTGGCTAGTTCTTCCGCCCCTGCGATGTAACCCGAAGTGTCAGCGAGGGCGGATGCTTCAATGGGCACGCGAATTATCACGTTCAGAAGCGTCCGCCCACGCTGACGCAGCGGGGTTCATGAATAATTCCGGCAACGCTCCCGGTAACTCGATC
>JANNDA010000373.1:0-5914 GCA_031387195.1 Planctomyces sp.
GTCTTGCGAGTGGTCTTGCGAGACAGACCACTCGCTTGCGCGTCGTGCTTATTTGACTCCGAATCATCCGAGGTCAACTCACACGTTCGATCCAACCGCATTCGCACCAATTCGCCTCGGACGGAGTCGTGATCGAAGTGAGCGGCCACAACGGTCGATTGACGTGATCGAAACGCATGTCGTTCCAATGTGGCGATGCACAGCCCGGACAGTCGGCAAGAAAAGTACCGGCGACGAACGTGCCGTAATCCGCGCGGAAGCCTTGCGGCGACTTCGCGACGACAATGCCGCACGTGCGCGGATCGAGCCCCACTGATTCGTACAGCCGAGGCGAACTACCGGGGCCGCCTCGTTCGACGAGCAGAATCGTGACGTCACCCGATCGCACAACAGCACCGCGGCCCATGTTGACCGGCAAGTTTTTGCTGATGTGCCCGGTCAACGTCCATTCGACATTTTGCAGCCGATCAACCGTGCCGCGCACGCGGACGGGTGACGAAAACTCCGGCGCGAACCGTCCGCCGATATCCGCATCAAACAATCCATCGACACCGACTCGATACGCCTCCGCCACGGCGATCGGATCGACCATGAACGTCAACGCGCCGTGAGGGATCTTCGGCACAGCGAGCAGTTCGCGCAACAGGCTCGTCGAGTCGCCGGGACAACCGCTGTTCGTCGCATCGGCCCCATCGCCGATGACGATCGGATGCCCGCCATGCGACAACGCTCGCTGCACGACATCGGCGGGCGGGAAACGCTCAACCGCTTCCAACTCATGACGAATGCTCCAGCAGTTGGCACTAAGTTGATCGACCACTTGTTCCCAACGAGTCTCGCGGCGGTTCGTCGTGAGCATGACTGACCAACCAAGCTGCGGAGCGTCGTACCACGGCATCACCATCGCCACGTTCGCGGCGAGCACTCCCTCTTCGGTTTCGAGCTGCTTGAGCCGTTCATAAATCGGAGCCGGTGGACCAGTGAACGTGTTGTGATATTCGGCGGCGGTGAGCATCGGCAGCTTGCGCCAAATCGTCTGTGGCCGAATGCCGTGCTTCAAAATCTTCCGCAAACCGCGAGCCGCTCGTTCGCCCGTCTGCCAAGAATCCAAATGCGGCGACGTGTGATATCCGCACAAGAGATCGGCGTTGCTCAGCATTTTGTGAGTGATGTTCGCGTGCAGATCGAAGCTCGCCACGATCGGCACGTCCGGGCCGACTCGCTTGCGGACCAACTCCAACAGCGTGCCGCTCAAGTCCGGATCGTTCTCCGCAGCCATCGCCCCGTGCAGGTTGAGACTGACTCCGTCGAGCGGCCCAGCGATTGTCAATTGCTCGTCGAACGTGGCGAGAATACGTGCTGCCGTTTCTGCTTCAACGCTTCCCCACGGCCAGCAAGTAAACCGCGCGAGGCCAATCAACTCGGAGGGCGGTTCTGGCCACTGCCGCAACGCTGATAGCACACCGCCGAGTTCGCCAGTTTCGCTGTATCGCTCAAAGATTTCTGGACCAACCGCAATGCCCCAGTTGGCAAAGTCATCCCAGCGTGTGAGATTGCGATTGAACGTGTTCGACTCTTGCCACATCTGTCCGACGGCAATGCGCATGGTCAACGCTCCTTGACGGTGTGAAGCAGTGGAGCGAGCGTCTTAGCGGTCGAATGTGAGCGACGCAATCAGACCTCAATTAAGCGACCCCACCGAGCTTGTCTCGGTGGCTCGCGGGCTTTTGCACTACGTGACGACGACGTATTTCGGGTGAAACGCCGCGTAGTGCAAAAGCCCGAATCCACCGAGGCAAGCTCAGTGGGGTTTGGGAACATCGCTTGATTGAGGATTAGTCTTCTTGAGCCGGACCAGAACCGGTCACTTCAATATCCGGACGGTCCTGGCGATTTTGCCCCCAGCCCATTTGCTGATAACGGCTCCCTTGATTCAGGTGGTTGTAAGCATTCGCCACATCGACCAACTCGTTCGACACGGCGTGGGAAACTTCCGTTAGTCCCACAACCATGCCCAAACAAAGGATCGTCGCGATCAACACCAATTCGATGGAGACCACGAAGCCATTCTCGTCATCGAGCAGTTTTTTCAGATGAGCCAACATGATGAACCTCGCCATTGCCCAAAGTCGTTTGAGGAGGTCAGCGCTGAATGCCAAGTGAGCACCAGCGCGTCGGGGAGACAACGACCGAACGCAAAACTCTAGGTCGCGTTTTCAGCAAGCCAGCCGCGTAGGCGAATTAGCCGGCAACTTCATGGTCCGGTTGCAACGATTGAGCGACGTAGCCGGAATTACTTCCGCTCTTTTTGATAGAGCTCAACGAGCACGTCTTCGACGGACTTAAACTTCTTGCCGCTTTCCAGCATCTCGTCGATCTTCTGACGCGCTTCTGCCGTCGAGTGACCGAGGCCAACCAGCGCTTCATAGGCGTCTTGCATTACCGTGTGTTGTGCCTGTTGATCCGGCGGTAAATCGCGAGCGACCATCAGCGCGAACTTCGCCATTTTGCGACGGAGCTTGGCCACAATGCGTTCTGCCGTCGCGCCACCAATTCCGGGGAGCGCGGTGAGTTCTTTCACGTTTTGCTCTTCGATCGCTGTGGCGACTTCACGTACCGGTCGAACCATCGCTCGCAACGCCGTCTTCACGCCGACTCCATCGACGGAGCAGATCGCTTCAAAAAATTCCCGCTCGGCATCGTTGAGAAAGCCGATCAGCCGCGGGGTCATGCGGCCTCCCTTCTGCGGGTTGCCTTCGAGATATTCGATCGTCTTCAAGCTGACATCTTGGCCGATGCTCCCTTGCATCTGCCGACGAACAAATTCGGGTACGAAGACTTCGTACTCGAATGCTCCGGCCGACAGCGTCGCGGCGGTCGTCGTCAGTTGCATCAATCGGCCAGTGATACGAGTAATCAAGGAAGCTCTCTTTTCTGTCTACTGGAAACGGGGCGGAAATAACTTCGCAATGTCCTGCAAGCACGACGCGCAAGCGAGTGATTCGTGTCGTCACCACTCGCTTGCGCGTCGTGCTAATTCCTCCTGGCTGGAGCTGTCGGGCCTTCGATGCGTAATGGCACACGCAGTTCCGCATACTCGGGGATGTTGGTCCGCACAACCACCGACCCATTGTGTCCGCCGGGTGGAACCTCGGTGACAGTCACGACCACCGATTGACGCCGTTGTCCGGCGTCGTCGAATTGTGCTTCGCCCACTGCCACCGCAACCCAACTGAGCGTGCAGGAGACGTCTTCGATTTCCATTCGAGTCAGCGGCTGATCTTCAGGCGCGGCACGGAAGTCGGAGATCGCAATCTCTCGCTTCGTCGGTTCACTGTTGAACTGGTAAATCGTCAGTGCTCGCGGCCGTATTTCGATCCGCTCTGTCGGCAGCGTGATTTTGAAACGGACTTCGGATTCACGCGGTTGCCCATCATCGTAAATCAGCTTGCAGGTGTATTCGTGCAGCCCCGGCCGCTCGTTGGCCGCTCGAACTCGCAGATAGAACTCGCCCGATTCTCCGGGGGCAAACTCTTTCTTATCGAGACGAGGGCTCAAGCATCCACAGCTTGGTTCGAGCTTGATGATCTTCAGCGGCTGTGTCCCGATATTCCGAAACGAAAACCGTCCGGCATATTCCGAACGTGGCGGCGGTGCGCCGAGATTCACCAAGTACTGCTCGAAGGCCAGACTCTCTCGTGCCGTTGTGGCCTGAGTTGGCTGAGCTTTCATGCCGCTCGCGTGAACCACCAACGAGGCGACAAAGGGGAGCAACGCACCGGCCCACAAGGCCCAATACCAACGGAATCCGCGTGTCTGTGTCGCATCCATGCTTCAACGTCCTCACAAGTCAGCACACCCCAGTGTGTGCGGCGAGGCTTCTAGCATGACTCCGCGAAGTGGCTCAAGACGGGTCAGGTTTCGCTTCTTCTTCGACCTCTGGCCGGCCGATCGTGGGGAGCGTTTCGCGAACCGGCTCGTCGCGGGGTGCGGATTCCAGCAGGTTCAGCAGAGACTGAGCTTCGTCTCGGATCGCAGGCTCATCACCGCGATTCAGACCCGAACGGCGTAACGTCAACTCCGCCGCTCGACGGACTTGATCGGCCAAGGTCTTTTGTGAAGCCAGACGACGAATCCAGCCCAGCGCGGATTTTGCGAGTTCTCGCGACGCGGTGTTGTCCTTGCGAAATGTCTCCAGGACCGAGTTCATCTTCACGTAACTCTGTTCGTAGTCTTTCTTCAGAAAGGCCAATTGCCCTTCCAGAAATGCCAGGAGTTGCTGGTCACGAATCGTCGCGCGGTATTGCTTGAGTTGCTTCTCGGCGACATCCGCGTCTCCCATTTCCAACGGGATGGCGACAGCCGATTCGGCCATCAAGCGTTTGCGTCGCGGGTCAGTTTGCAGAGCAAACGCTTTTGCCAAGATGTCGCACGAGTCGTCCAGTCGTCCGGCTTTGCCCAGCGACCAGCAATGACGCAATAGAATTGCCGTGTTCTGCGGAAAGCTTTCACGCAACGCCGCGTACTGTTCCAGCACCGCTGGCGACGGCGGTAATCGGTTGAGCGTGTTCGCCAATTCGACGGCGGCCGGTTCCGTTCGTTCGAGCTTACGGTACAGCAGACTGGCCGCGCTGATTGCCTCCGCCGACTTCTTGGCCATCACCAGGACTTTGGTTCGTTTCCGGAGATTGACAATGTTGTCTGGCTCCTCGCGCAGGAGTCCATCGAGCAGCTTGAGTGCCTCGTCGGGACGTTCAAACCAGATCGCCATGCCAATCAATTCGTGTTGGCATTCGGGAATCTCTGAGGAGAGCGAGATCGCCGTTTGCAGACTTGCCTCCCCTTTTTCCAGTTGAACTTTCGCCGCACGCAACTTCCGGTCGGTGCGTTGCTTGACGGATTTCGCCTGAAAGGCATAGATCGCATCGAGTGAGACTGCCGCTGACGACGGGTGCTGGTCGTGAAGTTCCAACAGCGGCTCAATCGCTTTTTCGTCACCTTTGAATAACTGGAGTCGTAGCGTCAGGCCGAGGTACTTCGGATTCTTCGGAGCCCGCTCAACCGCAATTTTCGCTTCCGCATTTGCCGCTTCCACGCGATTGAGTCGTTCCAGCGCAATGGCCCGCAAATAGTGTCCTTCGGGTGTGTCATCGACCGGTTCCGCCGACAGTTTGTCGAGCGCTTCTTGAGCCCGCTCAAACTGCAGCGCCTTGCGGGCCGCGAGTGCGGCGGGCGAAAGCCGCTCACTTCCGCAACCTGACAACGTGGCTAAGGTCATCAAGCTGAAGACCATAATGCTTCGTGCGGTCATGAATGAAACTACTTTCGTGAACCGGAGGCGGTTAGGAATTAGGTCTTCCATTTTCATGACTCCAACGAATTCCAGGTGCGGTGAAGGTCGCCCGTCCCCACCGACCCTGGTCGGTGGAACTATGACTGGACGCTATTTGATGAATCACCGACCAATCCAATTTCCTGGCCCCCACCGACCAGGGTCGGTGGAGCCATGACTGACGGCCGCAGAAATTCGCCGCGTAGCTTCCAATCCTCGCTCCACCGACCAGGATCGGTGGGGGCGGGCGAGGAAGATTGCAGTCCGTTTTAGCTTCCAGTCACCGCTCCACCGACGCGGGGTCGGTGGGGGCGAGCGAGTGACACCTGGAATTCGGTAGTGTCAGAAATTTTCATGGTGGGTCCAATTAGCCCGGATTATTCCTGGTCCCGTTGTCATCCGAAGCATAAGCGAGGACGTTGTCTCAGTTCGCCCTCGCTGACGCTTCGGGTTACATCGTGGCACGGGTCGTTCAAAACGTCAGCCGAAAGTGAAACTGATTGGTTCCCGAATGAACTTCGCGAGCAAGTTGCACCACCTTCAACGCGCCCACCATTTTCTCGGACGCGATGGCTGTGATCT
>JANNDA010000380.1:0-2021 GCA_031387195.1 Planctomyces sp.
GATGCAACACCTGGGCGACAGCAACGGAACGTCCACGCTTCGGGGCAGCTGCACGTCGAGAACCTCGCGGCGGCCCCGGCGGAGCCGCGATTGCACCCGATTCAAGGAGCGACACGCGGAGGCGCCGGTGAGCATGCTGGTCGTTTCGATGTTCAGGCCGACGTGCATGCCGGCGCGACGGCCGTGCTGGAGCAAGTCGCCGAGTGGGTGCCAGCCGACTTACGACGTCGACGAAAATGCTTGGCGCGTGGATCTGCGGTTGAGCGCGCAGCTACGGGTCGGCTTGCGGATCGTCGAGCGCACCATCTACCTGATCCAAAAAAGCGGCGACGACAAGGCCAAACCCGCCGCACTACCAAGTCGTCATGTTGCAGCTCAAATGGAGGAGTAATACATGGCCAGCAGAAGGAAGAAGAACGAACCCGTCACTTCAAACGACGCAGAGAAGGCGCTACTCAGCGCCGAGCTCCAATGGGAGGGCGAATCGCAGAGGGCAGAACTGGTCAAGTTGATTGGCTACTTGCCGGAAAACGGCCCGCTTTATTACGAGATGACCCCCAAATCGTTGCTGGAGTATCTCGGCCAAGCACGCGGTATGACCGGGGCCTACCTCAGCAGTCGATTGGATTTCGTGGCACAGAAGTGTGCTTTGCGAACCGTCTGGAACAAGACGATTGGCAAGCTGTCGCGCGGTTACAAACAGCGTGTGGGGATGGCTCAGGCCCTGCTGCACGATCCAGAGGTGTTGATTCTGGACGAGCCCACCAGCGGTCTCGACCCCAATCAAGTGCATGAGGTTCGTGATCTCATCCACAGCCTCTCCAAAACCAAGACGATCCTCCTTTCCACACACATCCTGCGCGAAGTTCAGGTCTGTTGTGATCGCGTGGTTCTCATCAACGCGGGACGCATCGTGTTCGATGGCACGGTCGATGAAATGGAAGGACAGGGCCACGACATGGAAGAGCGGTTCCGCGAACTCACGAAGGCACGACTGACATAAATGGGGAACATCTTGGTGGGACGTTTCATACTAGCCCGACGCGCAAGCAAGGGTGTTCACGGCAGCCCCTCGCTGGCGCGTCGGGCTAGTATGAGGCCATGATCGTCTCATCGAGTCCGGCCTCGCGATTTTTTGGTCAATGGAAAGTATCCGCAGCAATGCGGTCAGAAAGAGCTTGGGAGCAACCATGCTGAAGAGTCATGTGATCAAGGCGGTCTTTTGGCGAAATCTGGCCAGCTATTTTTCGGGGATCTTGGGATACCTCTTTATTGTGGTGTTCGTCGTCGCTTGCGCGGCAGCGGCTTTTAGCCCGCGATTCTTCACCAATAACCTCGCGACGCTGGATCAGCTCAGTGAGTACTTCCCGTTGTTGCTGTTGTTCATTGTGCCGGCCGTCACGATGACGTCCTGGGCTGAGGAGAAGCGACAAGGCACGGACGAGTTGCTGTTCACGTTGCCTGCCGCTGACATCGAAATCCTGTTGGGCAAGTACTTGTCGATGTTGGCCGTCTTTACGATCGCACTCGTGTTTTCCGGTTTCAACTTGGTGATGTTGGAATACTACGCCGATCCCGATTGGGGTCTGCTTTGCACGACCTACTTCGGGTACTGGTTAGCTGGCGGTGCTTTGCTGGCAGCGGGAATGTTCGCTTCGGTGTTGACCAGCAGCGTCACCGTCTCGTTCGTCTTAGGTGTCGCTTTTTGTGCGATCCCGATCTTCATCGGCAAGCTATCGACAGCTCTGCCTATTTTCGCGGCCCTCAGTCTGACGGAGCAAATGCGAGAGTACAGCTTAGGGCTGATTCCGCTGACGAGCCTGACTTACTTCGTCTCGCTCACCGGATTCATGCTGTATTTGAATTCGATCTTCATCGGTAAGCGGCACTGGAGTGGCGGTCCCGATGGCGCGACGATGGGTGTGCAATTTTGGGTTCGCGCGATCTCCCTGATGACGATCTTGATCAGCGTCAATGTCTTGGTGGTTCGAGCCAGTGAGGCGTTTCCGTTTCCAGTCAGC
>JANNDA010000403.1:0-2884 GCA_031387195.1 Planctomyces sp.
CAATCGCCTGCGACATGTCGTGGCCTTGCTGCAATGACCACGCGAGACCGGCGGTGAAACAGTCGCCGCAGCCAATTGGGTTGACGACCTCAACGTGCGGTGGCTGAAAACGCAGTCGCTCTTGGTCGTGAGTGACGAGCACCTCGCCAGGGCCGTTCGTGACCGCGACCCACTCGGCACCGCGATCGTTTAGCTCGCTCATCGCTCGCCAGAGATCGGCCTCATCGACCAGAGGCCGCCCAACCGTGTGACTCAACTCTTCGCGATTTGGCTTCACCAGAAATGGCTTCAGCGGCAACGCCGCCAGCAATTCTGGCCCGCGAAAATCCAGGATCGCTTTCGCCTCGGTTTGCTGAAGCAGCGTCGCATAGAAATCGCGAGGAGCGTCTTGTGGCAGTGAGCCGGTCAGCACCACGAAATCGACGTTGAACGCAGCAGCTTCCTCCGCGAAGGCAGCCGCAAACGCTTGCAACTCTTGCGACGTTGCTGCGGGAAAGTTTTCCACAATCTCCGTTGTCGATCCCGATTCGCGGTCCAGCAAAGTTGTGCAGACACGCTGGGGAGCGACCGCCTCAATCCAGCGCACTGCGACGCTGAGTTGATCCATGTCGCGTTTCATCGCTGCGCCCGCCGGTCCACTGCCGATGAGCGACAGCGTGCGCGACTGAGCTTTCAATTGCGTCAACGCCAAGCCGACATTGAGCACTTTGCCCGAAGCACAGCAATGCACTTCGCGAGCGCGATTGACCTCGCCCGTTCGTAGCCGGTCGAGGACTGCGATCTGTTGCCACGCAGGAGTCAGGCCAGCGACGAGGATCATGTGATGCAGTGCAAAAAAAGACGATGCAGCGGTGATGCAAGCAGCACGACGCGCAAGCGAGTGGTCCTTTTTCAGAAAATTCACCACTCGCTTGCGCGTCGTGCTAGTTTTGAAATGACTTCTACTCGTAATCGCCCACCATCCAGCGGACGAGCAGATCCATTTCCTTCTCGCTGAGTCGATCTCCGAACGCAGGCATCGCGTTGTGCTCGCCGTAGAACTGAGCATGACCAGGATTCTTCAGGAACTCACGCAACCAATCGGCACCGGCATAGCCCGTCAGCGTGGGGGCCGCCCCTCCTGCGCCGAGCACTTCCTCTTCACCGCGTGGTTTGAGACTGTGGCAATCGATGCAATTGCTCTCTTTGATCTCACCTGCAGCCAACTTGCCGGACACGAAAATCTCTCGGCCACGTTTGATTGAGGCCGCATCGGCGGCCACCGTTGGTGACTTTCGTCCGCCTTGCGATTGGAGAAAGGCCGCGAGGTCTTCAAGGCTTTGCTCGTTCGCTTGGAGACGCCAAACCTGAGCATTCGCTTTCGACCAACCGGCCATTTCGCTGTTCTTCACGAAATGCTCTTTGACGTTCGCTCCGGCGTTGTTCAGCGGAGCGAACGTCGTGGAATAATCCGTGATGACGCTCTTCAGCCAGGCGGACGTGCCAAACGTTCCGAGATCGGCGGCGGTCGGCTGTTCGAGGACTCGCTCTTCAGTTCCGTCCGCTTTCTTGACGAGCTTGACGACCTCACGACCGGTTCCATCTTTGCCGTCGTGGCGATGGCACGGAGCGCAGTTGCGAGCGAACAATCGGGGACCTTGCGTGAGCGGATCATTTCGCAGCAGCGAAACGGCTCCCTCTACAGGGATGCCGTCGTCACGCTCGGCAAGAACGCGGATGCGTTCCGAATCGTCGTGTGCCTGCTTCACCGCTGCTTGGAAGTCAGGATCTTTCGCATCGTTGTTGAGCGCCAATCCGGTGAGGTAGACGATCCCGACCATCGTCCCCATCATGAACGCGATGTTGAACCAATGACCGATCTTCCAGCGACCGAGGATCGGCATCGCGGTCAGGATCAGCATCAGTGCCCCAGGAAGATAGATTGCTCCGAACGCGAGTCCTTGATGCTCGACCCATTCGAATCGCAGGAATTGGAACAGGAACAAGAAGAACCACTCCGGCCGTGCAGCGGAGTACGCTTCGGATGGATCAGCCGGCGCACTCAGCTCGGCACCCTTCCAATACGTGAGACCGATCACCGTCGCCAGCACGATCAAACAGGCGACGGAATCTTTGAGAACTTGATCAGGCCAAAAGGCGACTCCGGGGGCTCGATCGGGATCGGGAACCGTGATGCCGTGTCGGCGAAAGACGGCGATGTGCAACACCAAGAACGCGATCAACGTCCCCGGCAGAATCATCACGTGCATCGTGAAGAAACGAGTGAGTGTGTGATGCCCGTACTGCGGGCCACCCTGAGCGAGTTGTTGTTGTTCCAGGCCGACGAACGGAGTGGCTCCCATGATCTCCGTGGAAACCTGTGTGGCGTAGTAGCCCTTTTGGTCCCATGGCAACAGATAACCGGTGAGCCCCAGTCCCAACACAATCTGCATCAGCACCAAGCCCAGCCAGAAGTTGACCTCACGCGGGGCTCGATAGGCTCCGTCGATCACCACCTGCATCAAATGTAGAGCCAGCAACACGATCATCGCTTGAGCCGAAAAGTGATGCATCCCGCGCACCAGCCAGCCGAACTGCATGTGGTTCTGAATGTGATACACGCTCTCCCAAGCGGTCATCGTGCTGGGGCTGTAGGCCGTCGCCAGGAAAACTCCGGTGATGACCTGAATGGCAAACGTGTAGACCAGCGTGCTGCCCCACACGTAGCGCCAGCGAGCCCCGCCGGGGATGTGTTCGTAAAGCGCTTCGTGCATCAGCTTCTTGAGGCCCGTGCGGTCGTCGATCCATGTGATGAGTGCGTTCATGATGCGTGCTCGTTGGTGCGAAGATTTTTCGGAACGTAGCACAGGCGGCTCGCCTGTGATTTTTGTCTGATGAACCACAG
>JANNDA010000428.1:0-1671 GCA_031387195.1 Planctomyces sp.
CCGCTTGACGTTCTTCGCAACCATCTCTAGTCTACTATCACGATAGCACACTAGGAGCGTGGCCATGTTTTTCACAATCGATCCAGACAACGGGCTGGCCATTTATGACCAGATCCTGCGGCAGGTGAAGTTTGCCGTGGCGAGCGGCGCGTTGCAGGCGGGACAGCGAGTTCCTTCGTTGCAGGAGCTGTCGGCGCAGTTGGCGTTGAATCCCAACACGGTCGCTCGTGCTTACCGCGAATTGCAGACAGAAGGGATTCTGGAAATGGTCCGCGGCGTCGGGCTGGAGATCAGCTCGAAGGCGGTCAAGCGTTGTCAGCAAGAGCGCGACGCCTTGATTCGCGAGCGGCTGCGGTCGGTCTTGGCGGAAGCTCGGCAAAGCCAGTTCGACGATGCCGAGTTACGCAGCATGTTCAACGAAGAGTTGGCGTCCCTCTCTAAAGCCCCACAATTTTCTGCACCGAGAACTCGTAAACGATGAAAGCGAACTCATGAAAACGATGTTTCAACTGAGTCATGTGACGAAGCGTTTCGGCGGCATGGTCGCGCTGGATGATGTCTCGCTGGCAGGTCCGCCGGGAACGGTGGTCGCGTTGCTGGGCGAGAACGGTGCGGGAAAAACGACCTCGCTGAAAACCTTGCTGGGGCTGTGCGATCCCGACAGCGGCGAAGCGGAAGTACTCGGCCTGAGCAGCCGGAGGCAGGGACGCGAGATTCGTCGGCGAGTCGGTTACGTCCCCGAACGGCCGCAGTTGTATGGCTGGATGACAGTGGATGAAGTGGGCTGGTTCGCGGCCGGGTTTCATGGACCGAACACGTACTCGCAGTTCTGCAAGCTGGTGCAACGGTTTGAACTGTCGCCGAAGCAGAAGGTGAAGACGCTCTCGAAGGGGCAGTTGGGAAAGGTCTCGCTGGCAGTGTCGATGGCTCACGAACCGGAGCTGCTGATCCTCGACGAGCCGACATCGGGCCTCGATCCGATCGTGCGGCGCGATTTCCTGTCGAGCATGTCCGACGTGGCCGCCGAAGGTCGCACGGTATTGCTGTCGAGTCATCAGATTCACGAGGTCGAGCGCGTGGCCGACATCGTGGCGATCCTGCGAAAAGGAAAACTGGTCGTCAGCGAGCGGCTCGACGACCTGAAACAATCGGTGCGCGAGATCACGCTGACCCTTCCCGCCGAAGCGCCGTTGCCGAGCAACTTGCCGGGAACGCTGATCAGCCAACAACGCATCGGCCAGCAATGGCGAGCACTTGTGCGCGACCTCGATGAGGGGGACTTATTGAGCCTGCAAGCCCGCGCCGATTTCGCTCGAGTCGATGTGCGTGCTCCATCGCTGGAAGAAATATTTGTGGGCTACCTGCACCCCGACAAAGTTCCGGGAGCGGGCGGAACTTGGACGCCTGCGGAAGAAGCGATTGAAGCAGAAACTGAATCGGAATCCGTGTAGGACGGGCACTCTTGCCCGTCGAATTGTCGGGCAAGAGTGCCCGACCTACGAAAGCGTTCTCGCCATGAACACGACACTGCTTTACCGCTTGGCTTGGAAAGAACTCCGCACGTTACGACCGCTGTGGCTGTCGCTGCTGGGGATGGGATTGGTGTTGCATGCGGGGGGAGTCTGGTTCATGGACCAGCATACGTACGAGCGAGCGCCGTACCTGTTTGGG
>JANNDA010000439.1:0-3494 GCA_031387195.1 Planctomyces sp.
GAGGGCGGGCGCTCCACAAAACGATGGATTCAGAGTCTCCTGGAGCGCCCGCCCTCGCTAACGCTTCGGGTTACTTTTTACGGCTTCGCCGTTCTATTTATCCTCGCCAATGATCCGCACGCGGTCGTTGTAGGTCAGCAATTCCCACTGTCGCTCGGGCAGATTCAGATTCAACGCGCGGTAGTTGCCGTGAGCGTTGGGAAACGATTCTTCCAATAACTTGCGGCCGGTGTGTTTATCGAGCAGCAGCAAGTTGGAAGTGATCTGCTGGTTGAATTGATTGAACTGGTTGAAAACACGCGGACGTTGATCGGCTCGGCGCGTGGAGAAGAACAGCACGGGTGATGCGGCGAATTGCTGGATGACGAGATTTTGATTCTCGACTTTTTGCCGCCACAACTCTCCTCCCACGTGACGATCGAACGCCGTGATCGCTCCGTTGGCGGGAATCGACACCAGGTCGTTGTTTCCATTCTGCTGTTCTGACGCAACGACCAAATAAACGCGATCGCGATCGGCCACGACGAATCGCCGTTCGTTCCGAGCGGTCGCATCAGCGGGCTTCAAATGACCCACCGATCGCTTCTCGCCCGTGTCGAGATCTAACAAATTCAGGCTGTGGTCAGCACTGAGCGTGACGAGCGTTTGCGAATCGAGCCACGTGAATTGGTTTGACGCCGCGAAGCTCTGCTTCCAAACGGTGGCTCGACGCAGCGGGTTCCAACGCTCGACAACGACCTCCGCATTCGTTCGCGACAACAGGACCAAGTCCGCGCCCAGCGAAAGTTTTGAGTTCTGGAAATTCGCTCGCAGCGTGTCATCGAGCGGCAATTGCTGACCATCACGCGCTCGCAGCAACAGACCGTTCGGCCATTTGATCGACGACATGAAAATGAGGTCGCGAGTCACTTGAAAGCGCGCGTCATTCGGAACATCACGCAGCTCCCAACGCCATTCGCCGGTCGTCGCATCGACCACTGTCAGTGAACGTCGGCCGCGATACGCGACCAACTCCGTCGAGCACAGCGTCAGCAGCCCGTTCCGCTGAGCCTCATCGGCGGGGTCAGCCACACGCGCGACGAATTCATGAGCGGGCTGCAATGGCTGCGGAATCTTGCGGCTCGCTTGTTGCGGATCGAAATAGTTCGCCCGTGATTCTGTCGGGCGAGTCCACACCACTCGTCGGTCAACGGGAGACAACATGTGGAAGACTTCGCGATGGAACATCAGCATTTGATGCCCCACCGTCCGAATCGCGACGCCGAATCCGATTTGCGATGTCGGCTTTTGTCGTAAGGGAAGCGACCAATCCAAACGTTGCTGATCAAGTCCAGTAACAACCAGCCGTTGGGAGGGAACTCCCGTCTGAACCATTTGATATTGCCAGCGTTCGGCCATGAAGTACGGCCAGCAAGTATCCGACACCGAGCACTCCTGAGTCTGCTCGATGTAATTGGGCGTTCCGGAAGTTCGCTCCATCCGAAATTTCAACGCCCCCCAATCGGGCGTGCGCGACTTCGACTTCTCGATGAGTTTTCCATCGGACACTTGTTGCTCAACCCATTTGGCCGCCGTCGTTTCACCGGGGAGCGCGGTCTCTTTCAACGCTTTCAACTTCTGAGCCGCAAGAGCCGCATCCTCCAGAAGCTCACGAGCCCGATACAACTCCACCAACCGCTGCCAGGCACGAGCCACCTCGCGCGAGTCGTCAGACTCCGTCACTCGCAGCAGAGCGAGTTCCGCCTGCGAAAAATCTTTCTCAGCCACACGCTCGTCGATCTCGCGCCAACGCAGCTCTTGAGCGGCCGCATGAAACCCAAACAACGCGATCGCCTGTGCTCGCGACTCGTCGCTCCAGCGTTTGATCTCCGTCACGACCTTCGGCTCGACCGACGCGCGAACCTCCGGCGACATCGAAATCCACAACTCCGCGAGTTGCCCGGAAAGCCAAGCCAACAAGCGCACCGACCGCTCCGGAGCAACGGACAGAATCATCGTTTGGTCCAAATCACCGCGAGCTACCTCCAGCAACAGATCCAGCGCCGCTGCCGATTCATTGCGACCGCGCAGCTCGATCAATTTCAGACGTTGCCAATTCAACCGATCGGCTGGCGAATCAATCAATCGTTCCAGTTGCGGCAGCTCGGCCGAGTGAGCTTCCGGTCGAAACTGGATCACCGTTGTCAGCACGTCGCGACAGACTTCGCGATATCGAGACCGAAACTCCGCCGGCATGGACGCTTCTGAAACTTGCTGCAAGACTTTCCAAGCAGCATCGGAATCGCGTGAGCGCAACAAGATCGACGCCTCGGTCACCAACGCTTGCGAGTCTGTCGGATCACGTTGTTTGCGTTCTTGAATCTGCGCCGAGATTGCCTCGCGTTGCTCGAAGCAGGACATCCCTGCCGCATGAACCGAGACCAAACTCCCTCGGTACAACGCCAGATTTCCGAGCACGGTTTGCGGCGGTGCCCACTGTCGCGAAGCCAGCGAGCCATCTTTCAACGCAATCGTCCACAACTGCCCGCTGCTCAGCGGCAGATGCCATTGATCGCCCGCGATACACCCCAAGCCAGTCAAAATTCCGTCACCAGTCGGAACGGGCACGTTCCACACGTCTTTGCCATCAGCCAGTGACAAGGCCACGAATTGGTTGTGTGCCACAAGCAACACCTTCCCATCCGCAACTCCATTCAACGCGAGCCAATGACTGGCCTTCGGCTTGGCCCAACGGCTCTCACCTTTGTGCAAGCCCACACAAACCACACGCGCACCGTTGGTCTGTTCCTCCACGGTCTCTTGCGGCGTGTAAACGACCGCATCGCCCACGATCACCGGCGCTGATGGAAACCAGCGATGTCCCCAAGGCAACTGTTGCGTCAGCGCCTGATTGGGCATCCGCCGCCCCACTGCCGCCGACTGCGGCTTCGAGTAACGATGCACCCACAACAATTGGTGAGAGACTCGATCAACGGCCACCAACCATCCGACCGTTGTCGGGCAAATAACCACGCCGTCAGAGATCGCCACCTGAGCCAAGAACGAACGGCGCACCGGGTCACGCGAGATGCTCACTTCCGCCAACGCGAGCAACTGCGACCACTGCAACTTTCCGGTTTCCCCTGCCAAGCAAAACAAACGGACTTCGCCGTCACGCTCGCCGATAATCAGCAAGTCATCGCCATCGGGAGTCGGCGCACCAAAAAAGAAAACGCCCGGCAACTCAGCCTGCAAAGCCTCTTCAGAAGCAGCCCCGCCAACTGACCACAAGCGGCGTCCTTCTTTCAGATCGTAGGCAATGAGCTTGTTGCTGGACCAATTGCGGCGCAGCATGTCGCGACGTGAAAGGTCGGTATCGGCTCCCCAATAATTGAGAATTGCCGCACCCGCGACCGTGTCGTCTTCAACCACAAACAACTGCCGACCGTCGCTGCTGAGCTGACCGAAGTTGCCATTCAAGAACAACAACTGAGCCAGCGAATTCTGATCGACTC
>JANNDA010000442.1:0-2037 GCA_031387195.1 Planctomyces sp.
CGGCGAGAGCGGGCTACACTCGGCGAGCAATCTACGAGTCATCACCTGCCACCTCGGCGGCAGCAATTCGTTGTGTGCGGCGCGAGGCGGGAAGTCGCTGGCGAACAGTCTTGGCATGAGTCCTCAGACCGGGCTGCCGCACAACAATCGCGTCGGCGATTTCGATCCGTTCGCGTTGCCGATCATCCTGCGAAAGAGCGGCAAGACACTGGCACAGGTGCTCGAAGAATTGTCGAGCAAAGGCGGATTGCTCGGAGTCAGCGGACTCAGTGGCGACGCACGAGACTTGGAAGACGCGGCGGCGAAAGGTCACTCGCGAGCGAAACTCGCGCTTGATGTCTTTGTCGCGTCGATTCGGCATTACCTCGGAGGGTATCTGACGATCCTGGGTGGAGCGGACGCGATCGTGTTCAGCGGCGGCATCGGCGAGAACAGTTCTCTGATTCGCTCCGGGGTGTGTCGCAACATGAGCTGGGCCGGCATCGAATTGGATGAAGTAGCGAACACGAGTATCCCGCGCGGCTCAGAAGCGAAGATCTCGACAGACAGCAGCAAGACACAGATTTGGGTTCTGCCGACGAATGAAGAAATCGTCGTGGCTCGGCAGAGCGTGGAAGCGGTTCACAAGACAAAAGGGGAACACTAATCGGCGCTAATCTTCGCTAATCAAAACAGTCTTTTGTCTTCTGTCTTCATTAGTGTCGATTAGCGGAGATTAGTGTTCCAAGGTGTTCCTCATGTTTATCGGACGCATCACAGGCAGCTTGGTTTCGTCGCAGAAGGTCGAGTCGATGATCGGCCAGAAGCTGCTGATCGTCGAGCCGTTGCGTGTCGATGAAAAGGATGCGAGCAGCCTCAAGCCGACGGGGCGGACGTTTATCACGGTCGATCCGCTCGGCTGCGGCGAGGGGCAGGTCGTGTTGTGCGTGCAAGGTTCGAGTGCTCGGTTCACGCCGGAAACCAAAACGCTGCCGATCGACTGCACGGTCATCGGCCTCGTCGACACGGTGCAGGTTCACGGCAAGACGGTGTTCAAGGCGGAGTAAACGAAGAAAACATGGCAAGGCTGTTGTTTACCGTTGAGGACAGTTTTTTGATTCAAGGACGCGGACTGGTGCCCGTCCCCGGTATTACGCCAGTCGGCAACGAGCGGTTTTACATCGGTGACGGCATTCTTTTGCGAAGACCAGACGGAACTGAACTTAACTGGCAAATCGGTGGCATCGAGATGTTCAATCCGCCGTCCAAGACATTTGATGTGGTGATCCTTTTGAAAGACCTCACGAAGGATGACGTTCCAATCGGGACCGAAGTTTGGTCCGTCGATTCGTGATTCCAATATCCCAACCCCAAACAGCAAACGCTCAACAATATGTCTACAGAACAAACCATTCGCGCGGTCGTTCAAGAAGTCCTCACCCAACTCCAAAAGCGAAATGGATTCACCGCGTCGTCGAAGCCGCGCAACGGCGACTTCGGCGTTTTTGCCAATGTCGATGATGCGGTCGCGGCGGCGAACGATGCGTTTCAGAAGTTGCGACAGGCGTCGCTCGAAACGCGGGCCAAGGCCATTGAGTGCGTGCGGCAGGTGTGCGTGTCGCAGGCGGTGGAACTCGGCACGGCCGAGATGAAGGAGACCAAGATCGGGCGGCTCGATCACAAGATTGAGAAGCTGCAACTCCTGCGGCGTGTGCCGGGCATGGAGTTCATGAAGTCGGAAGTCTTTTCCGGAGATCATGGGCTGGCGGTGATTGAGGCGGCTCCGTTCGGGGTCATCGGAGCGGTCACGCCGGTGACGCACTCGCTGCCGACGCTGGCGTGCAATGTGGTCAACATGGTCTCGGCGGGGAACACGGTCGTGTTCAATCCGCATCCCAGCGGCAAGCTGATCGCGTGCGAGGGGACTCGGCGGATCAACCGCGCGATCTACGAAGCGACAGGACTGGAAAACCTCTTCACGATTGTGTCCGAGCCGACGCTCGAATCGGCCGCCGCGCTGTTCGCTCATCGAGGCATCCGGCTGCTGTGCGTGACGGG
>JANNDA010000452.1:0-4120 GCA_031387195.1 Planctomyces sp.
CAAGGAGCCTCGCAGGCGATGCTCTACGGCACCGGCCTGACTCCCGAAGATATGAACAAGGCCCAGGTCGGCATCTCGTCGGTGTGGTACGAGGGGAATACCTGCAACATGCACTTGAACGACCTCGCCTTGAAAGTGAAGGAGGGCGTGCAGGCGGCCGGCATGGTCGGGATGCGGTTCAACACGGTCGGCGTGAGCGACGGCATCTCGATGGGGACCGAGGGGATGTGCTTCTCGTTGCAGTCGCGCGACTTGATCGCCGACAGCATCGAGACCGTCATGGGTGCGCAATGGTACGACGCGAACATTTCGCTCCCCGGCTGCGACAAGAACATGCCCGGCTGCATCATGGCGATGGCTCGGCTGAACCGGCCGTCGCTGATGGTCTACGGTGGCACGATCAAGCCGGGCTGCTGGCAGGGCCAGAAGCTCGACATCGTTTCGGCGTTTCAGGCGTATGGCGAATATCTCGCCGGCCGCATGAAAGATGAAGAGCGGCAAGCGATCGTGCGTTGCAGCATCCCCGGAGCCGGTGCCTGCGGCGGCATGTACACAGCCAACACGATGGCCTCGGCCATTGAGGCGATGGGGATGTCGCTGCCATACAGTTCGTCGATCCCGGCCGAAGACCCGCTGAAGTACGACGAGTGCTTCCGGGCCGGCGCGGCGATTCGGCTGCTGCTCGAACAGGACATCAAGCCGCGCGACATCATCACTCGCAAGTCGATCGAGAACGCGATGGTCGTGATCATGGCGACGGGTGGTTCTACGAACGCCGTGCTGCACTTCATCGCGATCGCGCGAGCGGCCGGACTCGAACTGACGATCGACGATTTCCAGAAGACCTCTGACCGCATCCCGTTCATCGCGGACCTCAAGCCGAGCGGCAAGTGGGTCATGGCCGACCTGCAAGCGATCGGCGGCACGCCCGCGCTGATGAAGTACCTGCTGGAGAAGGGACTGCTCGACGGAAGCTGCCTGACCTGCACCGGTAAGACTCTGGCCGAGAACCTCGCACTGCTGCCGGGACTGCTGCCAGGTCAGCCGATCATTCAGACGCTCGAGAACCCGATCAAGGCGAGCGGCCACATCCAAATCCTGCGCGGCAACCTCGCTCCCGATGGCTCCGTCGCCAAGATCACCGGCAAAGAGGGGCTCGTCTTCAAAGGGACTGCCAACGTTTTCGACGGCGAAGTCGCGATGCTGCACGCACTCGAAGAGGGCAAGATCAAGAAGGGGGATGTCATCATCATCCGCTACGAAGGTCCGAAAGGCGGACCCGGTATGCCGGAGATGCTGACGCCGACCTCCGCGATCATGGGAGCCGGTCTCGGCAAAGACGTGGCCCTGATGACCGACGGCCGCTTCAGTGGCGGGTCACACGGCTTCATCGTTGGCCACATCACGCCGGAAGCGCAAGAGGGCGGCCCGATCGCGCTCGTTCAAACCGGCGACAAGATCACGATCGACGCCGAGAAGCGCGTCATCGACCTCGATGTCTCCGCCGAAGAACTCGCCCACCGCAAGGCCGGTTGGAAAGCCCCACCGCTCAAGCACACGCGCGGAACGCTCTACAAATACATCAAAAATGTCAAAAACGCCTCGGAAGGCTGTGTCACCGACGAGTAAACTCACGTCGGCTTTGAACTCGCGAGGACATTTCCATGACCGTGATGACTCAATCATTTGTTCGCCCGCAAATCGTCTACCCCGATTCGGATGGAGAGCCGATGGCCGACAACACGTTGCAGTATGAGTGGATTACCAGGATCAAAGGGAACCTGGAGATCGTCTTCAAAGACAATCCGCAGGTTTTTGTGGCAGGTGATCTGTTGTGGTATCCGGTGGAAGGGAAACCGAAGATCCGCACGGCACCGGACACGATGGTGGTCTTCGGGCGGCCGAAAGGAGATCGCGGCTCGTACATGCAATGGTTGGAGGAAAACATTCCGCCACAGGTTGTGTTCGAGATTCTGTCGCCGGGAAATCGAGCCGGCCGCATGGTGGAGAAGTCGCTTTTCTACCAGCAGTACGGCGTGGATGAGTACTACGTTTATGACCCCGACGACGGCGAGCTCAGCGGGTTCCTGCGCGACAACGGCGGCTTCAAACCAGTTCCAGCAATGGATGGCTGGGTCAGCCCCAAACTCGGTTGCCGCTTTGAACTGCACGACGAGAAGCTGCGCATGTTTCGGCCCGATGGAACGCCGTTCCTTTCCGAAGTCGAAATGGACGACATCTGGCAGGCCGAACGTGAGCGAGCAGACTCTGAACGTGAGCGAGCAAATGCGGAATACGCTCGAGCGAACAGGCTCGCTGAAAAGCTACGACAATTGGGAGTGGCCGACGCAGATTTGTAAGCCTGCGATGCTTGTCGTGAGTGTGAGAGAACGGCTAATCCACCAAACGCGATTGGCGTTCTCGCCATTCGTAGAAGGGGCCTTTGAGTTCTTGAAGATTCTCCTTCAAGAAATTGGCCATCGCCTCTTCGAGTCCCAGCTTCATACCGAGCAGTTCGGTACCACGCAGCTTCGCGTCGAGCGGAATGAAGTAGTGCTGCTGCTTGACCTCTTTGGCGTCGGCGTCCTTCTCTTTGGCCTTGTCCTTGGACTTTTCCTTTTTGGCATCGGACTTCTTCGTGGCGGCGGTCTTCGCGGGATCACCTCCCAGTTGTTGGAACAATTTTTTGGCTTGCTCCTTGTCTTGTGGATCGTTCTTACCCACCACGATCAAGGTCGAGATCGGCAGCGATTTGAGTGCCGGAGCAATCTGATGCACAGCGACTGCTGGAATCGCGGAATCGGGAGAGATCAGCACCAGCGCCTGCACGTCTTGACCGCGCGGCGTCCGTGCGGCGGGAGTTGAGGCATCGTCATACGGCTTCTTGGCCCAATCGTTGGCCGTAAAGGCAATCGCGATCGAAGTGCTCATGGCCGGAGCGATAATCGCCATCTTGCGCATGTTGAGGTTTCCCTTTTGGTGCTCCTCAAAAATCATTTTTTTCACCGCCTCCACATCCCCGACCATGCCTAAATAGTCCGCAGGTTTCAGGTCACTGCCAGCAGACTTTTTCGAGGACTTGTCCTTTTCCGAGGTGCTCTTTTTGGTCTCCTCATCGGAAGTCCCGTCTTTGTCCTTGCTTTGACCGTGCTTACGAAAATCGAGAGCGATCACCGCTAAGCCTTGTGATTGCAGCTTTTCAGCAAAACCAACCTTGGGCGCGGTCCAGACCATGCGGCTTTCGTTCTTCGGATGCAACAGCACGACGACCGCCGCCTCTTTCCCTTGTGACGACTTGTAGTAAGTCAGCTTGAGCGGCCATCCGTCGGCTGCCGAGGGGATCGTCTTTTCCTCGATCAGCTTTTCCCCTTTGGTGTCTTTTTTATCCTGAGCTAGCGTCAAAGAGCTGGCCAGCAACACCCCGACGACCATCAGACTCAATGTCCGCAGGATGCGATTGCAATGTGTGCGGTGGGTAGATTGTTCCAAGACTTGCGAAGACATGCTGACCATTTTGGAGACCCTTCAGGTGCGACGTTTCGGCAGGACACGACCGGTGCGGCGAACTGTCCAAGTGCGAGTGGCAGTTTACGACTGCATGCCAAGCCTTTCAATTCGCATCTGACGGTTCAGTGTCGCGAGAGCGGGCAGCTTGTCAGAATCCGCCCGCCGGTGTGCTGATCGCCGGAGTGGAATGAATGGGAAATGCCTTTCGACAATGTGGAGTGACCATGAAGTTTCGTCTGTTGAGTGTTGCGTGTGTCTTGGCGTTTGCGTCATCACTGTGGGGCGCGGACCTTCCGAAGCCGCTGGTTACGGGGATGACAAATCCCGAATCGGTCTGCCTGGGAGCTGACGGGCTGATGTATGTGACCGAGATCGGCGAATTCGGAAAGGACGGCGACGGACAAGTCTCGGTGATCGTGGACGGCAAAGCGAAACCGTTTGCGACCGGGCTAGATGACCCCAAGGGGATCGTCGCGATTCAAAACGCGTTCTTTGTCACTGACAAAACGCGAGTCGTGAAGATCGATGCTCAAGGCAAGGCCACGACCTTCACGGCGGCCGACAAATTTCCGTCGCCGCCGCTGTTTCTCAACGACATCGCCCTGGAGCCAGA
>JANNDA010000471.1:0-2110 GCA_031387195.1 Planctomyces sp.
GACCTGATGACCTCGAAGCAAATGGAAGCTTTCAAGGTCGAGAAGGAAGATCCGAAGATGATCGAGAAGTACTGCGGTGGTGGCGGTGCGATGGGCGGCATGGCCCGCAGCGATTTCGGTCGCGGCCTGTTGATGGCTCGCCGCTTGGTTGAAGCCGGTGTCCCGTTCATCGAAGTGGGCATGGGTGGCTGGGACTTGCACGCGAACGTGTTTAACACGCTGAAGGACCGCAACCTGCCGCAGATGGACACCGCGATTGGCGGCTTGGTCAGCGACCTCACGGATCGCGGCATGATCAAAGACGTGGTCGTGGTCTGGATGGGTGAGTTCGGCCGGACGCCCCGCATCAATCAAGACGTCGGCCGCGACCACTGGGCGGCAAGCTGGTCAGTCATGATCGGCGGCGGCGGATTGAAGGGTGGCCAGGCGGTCGGTGCGACCGACGAAGACGGCCTCACTTGCGCGACCAAGCCGTACTTGCCCGGCGACATTTGGGCCACGGCTTGCCACGCTCTCGGCATTCCGACGACGACGGTCCACACTTCCAAGCGTGGTCGTCCGATGAAGATTGCCAACGGTGGCACACCGATTCCAGAATTGATTGGTTGATAATCGCCTCTCGGCGAATGGAGACGAAACGGGGGCCTATTGCGGCCCCCGTTTTGATTTGATTGGCGTGTGTGCTTGAATTAACCCGAAGCGTCAGCAAGGGCGAACGCTTCAAGAAAATTTGAATTCAACGTCACTTGAAGCGATCGCCCTCGCTGACGCTTCGGGTTAGTTTTGAGACAGTGCGTTCAAGCCAAGTGGTCAAGCATGAGCGACCAATCGAACAACTCAGCGGAAGACGCCAGCTCGCTGGACCAAGTACCGTCCGCCGAGTTCGTGCAGCTCTTCACGAAATTACAGCGGCGACTGTTCCTGTTCATCTTGTCTCAAGTGGGGAGCCCCGCTGATGCCGAAGAAGTTCTGCAAGAGACCAACGTCATCATCTGGAGTAAGTATCATCAGTTTCAATTGGGGACGAACTTTTTCGCTTGGGCGGGAATGATCGCAACCTATGAAATCCGCAAATTCCGCGATCGCCGTCGCGACCGCCGCCTTCAATTCAGCGACGACTTCTTATCCCAAGTTTCTGCGGAAGCGATTGAATTGAGTGATGAACTGGAACTCCGCCGCGAAGCACTCAACGAATGCCTGCACCGTTTGAAACCCGATGACCGCGAATTGATTCAAGCTCGATATGCCCCTGGCGAGAACGGCTTGAAAGTGGCCGAGAAACTGGGGCGACCGACGAACTCGGTTTACCAGTCGGTTGGTCGTATCCGCAAAGTGTTGTTTGATTGTGTGACCCGCCGTCTGGCCTCGACGGTAAAAGTGACGACATGAAACCTCAAGAAACCTCACTGCCGCCTGAACTCTTCGAGTTACTCGAAGCGCTGTGCGAAGACCGGCTCACTCCGTCTGACGTTCAACGCCTTGAGCAGATCGTGTTGAGCAGCAACTCCGCGCGGCGAGCGTACCTTGCGTATGTCGATCTTCACGGCACTCTGCACTGGAACGCCGCTTATGGTGCAGACGGTGCGAACTTTGATCCCGCAGTCTCGGTTCGTTCGATTGATGACGTAGCGACTCTCGACGAGCGCAAGACATTCCGACGTCGGCCGCTTGGGTTGTGGATCACCGTTGCGTCGGTTGCTCTGGTAGCCGCGTTGTCATTCGCTTTGGGACGATGGATCCCTCCGGGTAACGCATCGCGTCCAGTCGCGGGACAGCCTCGTTCGTCCGTGCCAACAGACGATCAAACCCCGGAAGTGACCGCCGCACAATCAGGTGACAGCAAAGATTCAGGCAATGACATTGCGGTGAATCCTGATTCGCGCAAGCCTGCAATGCTGACTCAGCAAGAGAATTCGCCCAGTGCCACCGACGGTCAAACACCCGGTGAGCGGCCTGAGCGATCAACGAACGACGGTGTTTCTGCAACAAAGGACATCGCAGCGACTCCATCAAAGTCAGTTGAGCCACAGAACGTGGTGTCGAATGGCTCTCGAGCACAATCAACGCAGCGATCGGCTCAACGAGCGATTGATTTCATCAACGAACACCT